>NZ_JBHVAK010000016.1:0-111494 GCF_042667085.1 Nocardia sp. NPDC057353 | reverse complement strand
CCACGGTCGAGACGGCCGGGGCCTCGCCGTTCCGGCGCCGACGGAGGGGGTGGCGTTCGAGCGCTCGATCATTCCCGGGACGTGGACTCGCCGAATCCGACTGCTCCGACGATGAACTCGACGATCTCGCCCTGCTTCGCGGGGTCGGTCAGCGCCGCCGAGCCCAGGAATCCGGCGCGGGTCAGGAGGATCCCCATGAACGCCTCGCCGGCGAGCACGGGGTCGCCCGCGAGCCCACCCCGCTGTGCGGCGGAGCGGAAGATGTCCTCGACCACCGCCATGCAGCGGTCGATGGAGTCGCGCTTGAACGCGGTATAGATCGCCGGATACTGCTGCGCCTCCTGGACGCAGCGCTGCAGGATCTCGATCCGGGGGCTGGTGAAGACGGCGGTCACGGCCGGGATGATGGCCAGCAGGTCGGTGCGCAGCGCCCCGGTGGCGGGCGGGGTGAGGCCGGCGGCGAGGCTGCCGAGCGCGTCGGTGATCAGCTGTTCGCGGTCGGGCCAGCGGGCGTAGATGCCGCGTTTGTCGACGCCCGCGCGGGCGGCGACGCTGTTGGTGGCGAACCCGGCGATGCCGCGCTCGGCCAGCTCCGCCACGGCGGCCTCGATGACGCGCCCGTCGATCGACGGGTCGCGGGGGCGGCCCCGTGCCGCTGGACCCATTGCCAAACCTCACCTATTTGATGCACCATTGCGGTGCATTAATTCGGCCGCCGGGTGGGGCGACCTGCGTGTTCGCGAAAAGACCAGGGTAGGGCATCCGCTCGCGCCCGACCCGTCGAGGAGTAGGCAATGCTGCAGGTAGGCGATCAGGCGCCGGATTTCGAGCTGCTGGACCAGAAGGGGGAGCCGGTCCGGCTCAGCGCCGTGCTGGGCACCGGGTCCGCCACCCTCTTCTTCTATCCGGCCGCGTTGAGCCCCGGCTGCACCCGCGAGGCGTGCCACTTCCGCGACATCGTCGCCGAGTTCGCCGAGCGCGGGGCGACGGTGCTGGGGATCAGCAATGACGATGTCGCCACCCAGAAGCGGTTCGACGAGGCGCATCGGCTGGGATACCCGCTGCTGGCGGATGTCGGCGGTGAAGTCGCCAAGTCGTACGGGCTGAAGCGGCGGGTGCCGGGGCTGCCCGCCAAGCGGGCGACCTTCGTCATCGGGCCGGATCGGCGCGTGCTCGCCGCGGTACACAGCGAGCTGAACATGAATATCCACGCCGATCAGGCGCTCGAGGCGCTGCGCGGCTGATCCGGCGCCGCGTGCCGGGGCGGGTGGGTCACAGTCGGTTGTGACCGCCCGCCCTTTCGCGTGCGTGCGGGATTCCCGAGGTGTGGTGCGAGGTCGTTGCCTCCGGCGCGGAATTGGTCGCTTCCGGCCGGGCTGACGTGCCGAAATACTGACTATTGTGCTTACGGTACCGGCTACCGTAGTGTTACCCGCACCACACGGTGAGCAGTGATCCCGACCACAGCGTCGGACGGGTGTGGCACTACCGCGCGGGACGGATCCTGCTCCGGCAGGAGTTCCGGTGGACCGTTTGACAGTTAGGTACGCGATGCGTTCAATCACCTCGGACCCGGTGCGGTCGCGGTGCCGTCGGCAGCAGCGGCGGTACGACGCACATGAGTGATCATCTCCAGTTTCTGCTGCTCGGGATCGGAAGCGGCGCCGTCTTCGGTGCTCTCGCCATTGCCTTGGTCCTGATCTATCGAAGTTCGGGCGTGCTCAATTTCGCCACCGGAGCGATCGCATTGAATTGCGCCTACATCTACGCGTTCCTGCGTCGAGGCGAGTTCGTGATTCTCGTGCCGGGTCTGCCGAAAACCGTCGATATCGGCGGCGATCCGGGCTTCGTGGTCTCGGCCGCGGTGGCGGTGATTCTGTCGGCGCTGTTCGGCCTGCTCGTCTACGTCGTCGTCTTTCGCCCCCTGCGTAAAGCGCCTCCGATCGCCCGCGCCGTCGCGTCGCTGGCCCTGATGATTCTGCTCGTGGCCGTTGCCGCCAAGCAGGTGGGAACGAACTCCATCGGAGTCAAGGCGATCTTCCCGGTGGATATCTGGACCGTCGGCGGTCTGCGGATCCCCCAGGATCGGATCTATTTCGGGATCAGCATCGTGGTGCTCGCGCTCGCCCTGGCCGCGCTCTACCGGTTCACCCGTTTCGGGCTGGCGACCCGCGCCACCGCCGAGAGCGAGGAGGGCGCCTACGTCAGCGGGCTCTCCCCGGACCGGATCGCCGCGGGCAACTGGATGATCGGGTCCGCGGTCGCGGGCGCGGCAGGCATTCTCATCGCGCCCATCGTCCCGCTCAGCCCGATCGGGTACTCCCTGTTCATCGTGCCCGCGCTGGCGGCGGCGATCATCGGCCGGTTCTCCTCGGTCGTCGCCGCGGTCGCGGCGGGCCTGGTGATCGGCATGCTGCAGTCCGACGCCACCTACCTGTCGCGCACCTACGAGTGGCTGCCCTCGAGCGGGCTGGTCGAACTGGTGCCGCTGGTCGTCATCCTGGTCGTGCTGGTGATCAGGGCCAGGCCGCTGCCCTCGCGCGGCGCGGTCATCGTGACCGAGCTCGGTACCGCGCCCTATCCGCGAAAGATCCTGCTCAGCACCGGAATGGGCGTGCTCGTCGCGGGGGCGGCGCTGATTCTCTCCGGCGGCGACCTGCGGGTCGCCATCATCACGACGCTCATCCTGGCCGTCATCGGCCTCTCCCAGGTCGTGGTGACCGGGTACGCGGGGCAGGTCTCGCTCGCGCAGCTCGCGCTGGCGGGTGCGGCGGCGCACATCCTCGGCCCGATCGCCGCGGACTGGGGTGTCCCGTTCCCGTTCGCGCCGCTGCTGGCCGCGGCGCTCGCGACCGTGCTCGGCGTCGTCGTCGGGCTGCCCGCGCTTCGCATCCGCGGCCTGACGGTCGCGGTCGTCACCCTGGCCCTCGCCTACGCGATGGAGGCGGTGTGGTTCCGCAATCTCGACGTCGTGCCGTCGAGCGGCATCGACATCCCGGACCCGGTGATCTTCGGCCACAGCCTCGGCATCGGGCGCGGCGAGAACTTCCCGCGCCTCGAGTTCGGCCTGCTGTGCCTGGCGGTGCTGGCCGCCGTGGGGGCCGGGGTCGCCGTACTGCGCCGCAGCAGGCTCGGCACCCGGATGCTCGCGGTGCGCGCCAACGAGCGCTCGGCGGCGGCCTCCGGTGTCGACGTGGTCCGCACCAAGCTGGCCGCGTTCGCGATCGGCGCGTTCATCGCCGGGATCGGCGGCAGCCTGCTCGCCTACCAGCAGACCAACGTGTCCTTCCAGTCCTTCACCGCGCTGGCCGGGCTCAGCCTGTTCGCCACCGTCTACCTCGCCGGGACCACCTCGATCGCGGGCGGGCTGCTCAGCGGCGTGCTCGGCGCCGGGGGCGTGGCGTTCCTGCTGCTCGGCAACCTCGGGGAGGCCGCAGGCTCCTGGTACCAGGTGATCGTCGGGATCGGGTTGCTGGTCACCGTGCTGACCAATCCGGAGGGCATCGTCGCCCCCGCGCAGCGGGCCCTCGCCCGCACCGGGCGGAAAACCACGCCGCGGACGGGTGCCGCACCGGCGCTTCCCGCGCGCACCGAGGCGGTGCCCGGCGCTCCGCTCCTCGTGCTGGACGGGGTGACGGTGCACTACGGCGGCGTGTGCGCCGTGGACGACGTGAGCTTCGCGGTGCCTGAGGCCGCGATCGTGGGGCTGATCGGCCCCAACGGCGCGGGCAAGACGACGCTGATCGACGCGATCAGCGGCGCGGTCCCCGCCGGGGGATCCGTGACGCTGGGCGGAGTGCCGCTGGACGGCATGAGCGTGCACCGCCGGATCCACGCCGGGCTGGGTCGCACATTCCAGGCCATCGAGCTGTACGAGGACCTCAGCGTCCGGGAGAACGTGCTGGTCGGCCTCTCCGGCCGGAGCCGGGCCGAACAGGTGGGCAGCGCCGCCGAACTCGACGGGATCTTCGCCCTGCTCGGCTTGACCGAGGTCTGCGACACCCCGGCGGGCGAGTTGTCCCAGGGCCAGCGGCAACTGGTCTCGATCGCGCGGGCGCTGGCGGGCAGACCGGCGGTGCTGCTGCTCGACGAACCCGCTGGCGGCCTCGACACCACCGAGAGCCGCTGGCTGGGCGAGCGGCTGCGGGCGATCCGGGCCAGCGGGGTGACGATCCTGCTGATCGAGCACGACATGAGCCTGGTGCTCGGCGTCTGCGACCAGGTGCAGGTGCTGAACTTCGGCCGCACGCTCGCCGCGGGCACCCCCGAGCAGATCCGCAACGACCGCACGGTCGCCGAGGCCTACCTCGGCACCATGTTCGCCGAGGAGGTCGTCGGATGAGCCTGCGGCTGCACGGAATCACCGCCGGATACGGCAAGCTCGCCATCGTCCGCGACCTCGACCTCAAGGTCCGCTCCGGGACGGTCACCGCGCTGCTCGGGCCCAACGGCGCCGGGAAGACCACGCTCATGCTGACCGCCGCGGGGCTGCTCCCGGCCCTGGGCGGGGAGATCGCCGTCGGCGGCACCCCGCTGCCGAAGGGCCGCCCCGCGCGCGCCAACCGGGCCGGGGTGGTCCTGGTCCCGGACAACCGGGCGCTCTTCACCGGCCTGACCGTCACCGAGAACCTCGCCATCGCCCGGCGCCGCACCGGCCGCGCGCTCGACGACATCTTCGACCTGATGCCCGCGCTGCGGCCGCGCCGGAAGGTCGCGGCGGGTGCGCTCTCCGGCGGCGAGCAGCAGATGCTCGCGGTCGGGCGCGCGCTGATCCAGGGTCCCCAGGTGCTGCTCATCGACGAGATGAGCATGGGGCTGGCGCCGGTCATCGTGGAGGAGCTGCTCCCGGCCGTCCGCCACATCGCCGACGATGCCGGCGTCGCGGTCGTCCTGGTCGAACAACACGTGCGGCTGGCCCTCGCGGTCGCCGACGACGCCGTCGTGCTGGTGCACGGCGACGTGACCCTGCGCGGCACCGCCGCGGAGCTGCGGCGGGCGCCCGAGCGCCTCGAAGCCGCCTACCTCGGTGGCGAAACCGCCACAGCTGCCTCTTGATTCACCCCGGTCGAGCCGACCACCGTCCCCAGGAGATCGTCATGTCCTTCCGCACCCGTACCCGATGGGCGGTGCTGCCCTGTCTCGCCGTCACGGCCGCGCTGCTCGCCACCAGCTGTTCCAGCGACGACGGCGCCGCGTCGGGCCCGGCCGACAAGTCGGTGCTCGGCCAGGAGAACAAGGCGACCGGCGCCCCGGTGCGGATCGGCCTGATCACCACCGGCCCGAAGGCGCCGGTGTACACCGAGGAACTCGAGGTGGCCCAGGCGACCGTCACCTACGTCAACGACTACCTCGGCGGCATCAACGGCCGCCCGATCGAGCTGATCACCTGCGAGGACGAACTCCAGGTGAGCCTGGCGCGGAACTGCGCCAACAAGTTCGTCCAGTCCGACGCGGTCGCGGTGGTCAGCGGCGAGGCCAACAACGCCGACACCGTCGCCTCGATCACCTCACCGTCGGCGCTGCCCTACCTCACCGCCGCGGGTGGCCAGCAGTCGCTGATGCTGCCGAACACCTACGTGCTGATCAACGCGCTCAACTCGCTCGCGGGCGTGCCCGCCGCCTACGCCGAGCAGCAGAACTTCAAGAAGGTCGCCATCCTGGCGGTGGACTCGCCGACCGCCATCGACCCGCTGAAGCAGCTCGGCCCCTTCGCCTTCGGCAATGCCGGCGCGCAGGTCGACGTGGTGCCGGTGCCGCTCGGCACCGCGGACATGACCCCGCAGATCCAGGCCGCGCTGGCCGAGCAGCCCGAGATGTTCCACCTGCTCGGCGACGTCTCGTTCTGCACCGCGGCGATCAAGGCCATGCGGACGCTCAACACCCCGCAGCCGGTCATGGCGGTGACCCAGTGCGTCGGCGACGCCGACACCGCCGCGCAGATCCCCGGCGGCTACGAGGGCGTCAAGATCATCGTCAATACCGTGTTCGACCCCGCCCAGCCGGACACGAAGCTGTTCGACGCGGTCGTCGACGGCTCGGGCGCCGAGGACCCGAGGAAGGCCGCCTCGGTGTTCCGGACCGTCCTCGCCCTGCGCTCCGCGCTCGACGGCATGCCCGACGAGCTCAGCAGGCAGTCGGTGAACGCGCGGCTCGGCGCCATGCCGCAGCCCGCGCCGCTGACGCTCTCCGACGGCGGCACCTTCCAGTGCGGCAGCAAGCCCGTTCCGGTCGTCGCCAATATCTGCTCGGACGAGGCCCTGCTCGGCACGCTGGACGAGGACGGCGTCCCGACCGATGTCGCGGCGATCGACACCAGCGGCATCTTCTCCATGCCGGGCCGCTGACCCATCTCCGAAAGGTAGTGACGGATGGATATCGAGAAGCCGTACCGGGTCGTGCAGTGGGCCACCGGCAGCGTCGGCAAGGCCGCGCTCAGGCACTTCGCGCAGAGCCCGGTGTACGAGCTGGTCGGCGTGCTGGTCTTCGCCGCCGAGAAGGCGGGGAAGGACGCCGGTGAGATCGCCGGCATCGGCCCCATCGGGCTGGCCGCCACCGACGACGTGGAGCAGATCATCGCGCTCGACGCCGACTGCGTCTTCTACTCGCCGCTGTGGCCGGACACCGACGCCGTCTGCCGGTTGCTGCGCAGCGGCAAGAACGTCGTCACCTCGACCGGGCCGTATTACCCGACCGAGATCGCCAGGGATGATTTCGCGCGGATCGAACAGGCCTGCGCGGAGGGCGGCACCTCGTTCTACGGCGGCGGCATCCACCCGGGCTACGCCGGCGACCTGCTGCCGCTGACGCTGGCCCGGATCGCCAGCCGGGTGGACCACGTGCACGTGCACGAGGTGGTGAACTTCCGGCAGGAACCGTCGAAGTACATCGAGTGGACCGGCATGGGCAAGACGCCCGAGCAGTTCCGCGCGGAGCCCGCGCTGCTCGGTGCATCGGTTCCGTACTTCGCGCAGTCCATGGCGGTGATCGCCGACGGACTGGGCCGAACCATCGACGAGGTCACGGTCGACGAGATCGAGATCGCCACCGCCACCGCGGACATCCACTACACCGGGACCGAGACCAGCGACATCCCCGGCGTGCACGGCGTCGTGCCCGCCGGAACGGTCGCCGGTCAGCACCACCGGTGGACGGCGTGGTCGGGCGGGACTCCGCTGATCACCTTCCATGCCAAGTACACGATGGGCGACGACGACATCGAGCCCGCGTGGAACTACGGCCACAGCCACTACCTGCTGGTGATCGACGGCGACCCGCCGACCGAGCTGGTGCTGCGCGCGGGCGCCGGGCCGGACGGCAACCCCGTCTACCTCGGCTACACCTGGACCGCCATGGCCGCGGTGAACGCCATCCCCGCGGTGTGCGCGGCCGCGCCGGGGCCGCTCGGCCACCTCGACCTCGGGCTGCTCCGGTTGCCCGGCGTCGTGCATCCGAAGCCGGCGGACTGACGTGGGCCGGATCCGGGAGGGCGAGGTCCTGAGCGCATCGATCGACATCGCCGCCCCGGCCGCCGCCGTATACGCGCTGGTCTCCGACGTCACCCGGATCCCGGAGTGGAGCCCGGAGACCGTGCGTGTGCGGCGGCTCGGCCCGGCCGGGTTCCGCTCCTGGAACCGGCGGCGGCTCGGCGTCTGGCGCACGGACGCGACGATCGTCGAATCGATTCCGAGCGAACGGTTCTCGTTCGTGGTCCAGGCCATGGGCGGGGACTGGACGCAGTGGACCTACCGCCTGCAGCCGAGTGGTGACAGCACCCGGCTGACCGAGGAGTTCCGGATGTGCGTGGCGCTCCCCGCTTCGGTCCTGGTGTTCGAATGGCTGTTCCTCCTGGTCCGGGATCGCCGGGCCGACCTGCGGCGGAACCTGGAGACCTCCGTCGCGCGCATCGGAGCCATCATCGAGTCCGGCGCCGCGCGCCGGTGAAGGGGAGATCATCCGTGAAATATCGCAACCGGGTCGCGGTCGTCACCGGCGCGGGCTCCGGTATCGGGCGGGCGCTGACCATCGCGCTGGCCGCCGATGGCGCCCGGGTGGCGGCCTCGGACATCGACGCCGCCGGGCTGGCGGCGACCAGCGCGGCCTGTGCGCCGGACAGCGTGGTCACCTACCGGCTCGACGTCGCCGACCGGGCCGCGGTGCGTGCGCACGCCGAGCAGGTGCGTGCCGATCTGGGGCCGGCCTCGATGCTGTTCAACAATGCCGGTGTCGACCTGATGGCCGAGATCGAGAGCATGGACCCGGCGGATCTGGACTGGCTGTTCGGCATCAATTTCGGCGGCGTGGTGAACGGCACCACGGCCTTCCTGCCGCAGCTCATCGAGGCCGGGAGCCCGGACCGCCCGGCCCGGCTGATCAACTTGTCCAGCGCCTTCGGGCTGATCGCCGTCCCCGCGCAGGGTGCCTACTGCGCCTCGAAGTTCGCGGTGCGCGGGCTGACCGAGACCCTGCGCCAGGAGATGATCATGAACGACCGCCCGGTCACCGTGCACTGCGTGCACCCGGGCGTGGTGAAGACCAATTTCGGCAGGAACATGCGCACCAGCGCCGAGGACGCCGAGGTGGCGCGGACACTGTTCGACAAGGCGGCGCTGACCACGCCGGAGCGCACCGCGCGCACGATCCTGCGCGGCGTGGACCGGGGGCGGGCACGGATTCTGGTCGGCCCCGACGGCCGCGTCGCCGCTGCCCTCCCGCGCCTGCTCGGCGTCTCCTACACGACGCTGCTCGCGCGCGGTTCGCGCGTGACCTCGCGTCGACGCACCACGAAGTCACCGTCCGTCGAGGAAAGGAATCCGCTGTGACACTGCGGATCGTGCAATGGACCACCGGCAATGTCGGGCGCGCGGCACTGGGGTCGATCGTCGAGCGCGACGACATGGAGCTGGTCGGGCTGTACGCCTTCAGCGCCGACAAGGTGGGGCGGGACGCCGGTGACCTGGCCGGGCTCGGCCGCACACTCGGCGTCGCGGCCACCGACGACATCGACGCGATCATCGCGCTGCGACCCGACGCCGTCTCCTACATGCCGCTGTTCCCCGACGTCGAGCACCTGAGCAGGCTGCTCGAGGCCGGGATCAATATCGTCACCACCGCGGAGTTCATGACCGGCGCCGCACTGGGCGCCGAGTCGAGGGCCCGGTTGGAGCGGGCCGCCGCGGCCGGTGGCGCCAGCCTGTTCGGCAGCGGCGTGAATCCCGGGTGGATCGAGTACCTGGCCGCGGCCGCCTCCGGGGTGACACGCAATCTGCGCTCGCTGCGCGTGATCGAGCAGTTCGACCTGATGGTCCTCTCCGCGGACGGGAACCAGGACGACTTCGGCTGGGGCAGGCCGGCCGGTGACCCCGGCCACGCCGACGACGTCGCGACGGGCGTCGCGGAATTCCGCGACGCGGTGGAGGTGGCGGCGCGGGTGCTCGGCGTCGAGCTGGACGAGATCCGCTACGACGTCGAATTCGCCCACGCCACCGAGGATCTGAAGGTCGCCGCGCGCACCGTCACCGCGGGAACGGTTGCCGGCATCGAGATCACCTGGTCCGGCATCGTCGGCGGGGCCGCGGTGATCGAGCTGGTCGCCCGCTGGACCCTCGGCAGCAAGATCGAGCCCGCCTGGACCACCGACATGGGCTACACCGTCGAGGTGAACGCCGACCCGCGGGTGATCATGCGGGTCGACTTCCTCCCGGCGGACCTCGAGCAACTCACCGCCGAGGGCATGGCGATGATGGGCACGGTGCTGACGGCCTCGCCCGCGATCAACGTCATTCCCGCCGTGGTGGCGGCGGCGCCCGGCATCGTCACCTATGCCGACCTGCCGCCGATGACGGCCAACCTCGCCGGACGGTGACCGATGACCGAGACCGCGGTGACCTTCTGCCGCATCTGCGAACCGCTCTGCGGCATGATCGCGACCGTCGAGGACGGGCGGCTGACCGCCCTGCGCCCGGATCGCGAGCACCCGCTGTCGAGCGGTTTCGCCTGCCAGAAGGGGATCGCCTTCACCGAGGTGGTCAACGATCCGGACCGGGTCACCACGCCGCTGCGCCGGGGGCCGGACGGGTTCGAGGAGGTTAGCTGGGACGAGGCCATGGCCGACATCGCCGACCGCCTCACCCGGGTGCTGCGCGCGCACGGGTCGGGCGCGGTCGGCTGGTACATGGGCAATCCGGCCGCGTTCAGCTACTCGCACCTGATGGGGGTCATCGCCTTCATCAAGGGCATCGGCAGGCAGTCGCACTACTTCACCGCCTCCACCCAGGACACCAGCAGCAGGCTGCTGGCCAGCCAGTTCCTCTACGGCTCACCGCTGGCTGTGCCGATCCCCGACCTGAACCGCACCGACCTGCTCGTCGTCATGGGCGCGAACCCGCTGGTCTCGCACGGCAGCTTCCTGACCGCGCCCCGGATCAAGGACCGGCTGCGCGACATCACCGCGCGCGGCGGCCGGGTCGTCGTCATCGATCCGCGCCGGACCGAGACCGCCGCCGCGCACGAGTGGCTCGGCATCGTCCCCGACACCGACGCCTTCCTGCTGCTGTCGCTGCTCCAGGTCATGTTCGCCGACGGCGACCGCTCCCGGAGCACCGCCCGCGGGCTGGACTGGCTGCGCGAGCAGGCCGCGCCCTTCACCCCCGAGGTCACGGCGGAGCGCAGCGGGATCGCCCCGGACCGGGTGCGCGCGCTGGCCCGCGCGCTCGCCGGGAACCCGCGCGCCGCCGTCTACGGCCGGTTCGGAACCTGCGTCGGGCAGTACGGCACGCTGACCAACTACCTCATCGACGCCGTGAACCTGGTGGCGGGCAATCTCGACACCCCGGGCGGCAGCGTCTTCAGCACGCTCGGCATCCCGGGGCAGCGGTGGGCGATGCTGGTCATGGGCGCGCTGCTGCGCCGGGCCTACCGGCGCAAGCGGGGCCGCATCGGCGGCTTCGGCTCGGTCATCGGCGCCGAACCCGCCGCGCTGATGGCCAAGGAGATCACCACGCCCGGCCCGCGCCGGATCCGCGCGCTCTTCGTGAGCGCGGGGAACCCGGTGCTCTCGGTGCCCAACGGGGACGAACTGGAGGCGGCGACCGAGCAGCTCGACCTGATGGTCGGGCTCGACTTCTACCGCACCGAGACCGCCGCCCGCTGCGACTACCTGCTCCCGGTGACCACGATGTACGAGCGCGACGACTTCGCGCTCACCTTCCAGCAGTTCCAGGCGACGCCGTTCCGGCAGGTCACCGAGGCGGTGCTGGAGCCGCCGGGTTCAGCCCGGACGGAGTGGGAGATCATCGACGACCTGATGCGCCGAATGTCGCGGCGTACTCCGGTTTTCGCCGTGCTGGCCGGCGTCCGGACGGCGCTGCGGCTGGCCGGGCGGCGCTTCCATCCGCGGCCCGTCGCGGATCTGATCATCCGCCTGTCGCAGGGCGGCGCCCGGCTGCGCCGCACCGGACTGACCTTCGACCGGCTGAGCGGTGAGCACCCGCACGGCGTCGTACTGGCGCCGGAACTGGAAACCGGCGTGCTCGACCAGGTGCTCGCGTATCCGGACCGGCGGGTACACCTCCGGCACGAGGAGATCGGCCGCGAGATCGCGGCGCTGCGCCACGGGCAAGGCCCGGAGCGCTACCCGCTGCGGTTGATCGGCATGCGCGAACCGCGGTCGGAGAACTCCTGGATGCACAACGCGCCACTGCTGCGCCGGGGAGCCGACCGGCCGCACCGTGCCGTCATGCACCGCGCGGACGCCGCCGAACTCGGGATCGCCGACGGCGCGCTCGTCCGGGTGCGCTCGGCGACCGGGGCGATCGAGCTTCCGGTCGAGTTGACCACCGATATCGTGCGCGGCGCCGTCGCCATTCCGCACGGGTACGGGCACCGGGGCACCGGGGGGTGGCGGCTCGCCAACCGGGTGGGCGGCGTGAACGTGAACCTGCTGATGTCGAGTGAACCGGGGGATATCGAGGCGCTGGCCGGGATGTCGCGGTTGACGGGGGTGCCGATCGCGGTGAGCAATGCCTGAACCGACAGGTTCGGGCACAATTCAGGATCGAGGCAGGAAAATATGCGAAAAGTAGTCCAGTTCTCCACCGGTAATGTCGGGCGGCACGCGCTGCGGGCCATCATCGGCCGCCCCGACCTCGAGCTGGCCGGGGTGCACGCCGCGAGCCCCGCCAAGATCGGCCGGGACGCCGCCGAGCTCTGCGACTGGAGCGAGCCCACCGGCGTCATCGCCACCGACGACGTCGAGGCGCTGCTGGCCCTGCGGCCGGACTGCGTGGTCTACACCGCGCTCGCCGAGACCAGGCCGGTGGAGGCGATCGACCAGCTCTCCGCGATCCTCGCCGCCGGGATCAACGTGGTCGGCTCGTCGCTGGTGTGGATGGCCGCTCCCCGGCACGCCGAGGACTGGGTGCGCGAGCCGCTGGAGAAGGCGTGCGCCGCCGGCGGCTCCTCGCTGTACATCAACGGCGTCGACCCGGGCTACTCCGGCGACACCCTGGTGCACACCGCGCTCAGCCTCGCCGCCAGGGTCGAGTCGGTCGCGGTGCAGGAGATCTTCGACTACGGCAACTACGACGACGCCGAATTCACCGGCGCCGCCATGGGATTCGGTGTCGCCGAGGACGAGGAGCTGCCGCCGCTGTACCTGCCCGGCGTGGTCGAGTCCATGTGGGGCGGGCAGGTGCGCAGCCTGGCCGCCGCGCTCGGCATCACCCTGGACGAGACCAGGCAGCGCACCGAGCGGTGGTTCACGCCCGAGCGCATCGACTGCACCATGATGACGGTGCTGCCCGGCCAGATGGCCGCGGTCCGGTTCGCCACCGAGGGCGTGCTGAACGGGAAGGTGGTGCTCAGTCTCGAGCACATCAACCGCCTCACCCCGGCCGCCGCGCCGGACTGGGACTACCCGCCGGAGGGCCACAGCGGCGTGCACCGGGTGGTGGTCGAGGGCGATCCGCGGGTCGAGATCAATACCCACGTCTCGCACCCGCTGTTCGACTCGACCGACGCCGGCTGTATCTCGACCGCCGCCCGGGTGGTCAATGCGATCGACTGGGTCTGCGACGCCCCCGCCGGGCTGGTCTCGATCGAGGACATCCCGCAGGTCGCCGTCCTCAAGGGCCTCATGTGGTGACTTTCGGCGACCGCCTATACCTGGACAGCCGTCTATATTAGTGTCCAAGTATAGGGGGAGTTCGCCGTCGCGCGCACTGCTGCCGGAAAGGACCGGAAGATGACCAGGGTTCCCACCCGCTCGGCCAGCCGACGGTGACCTGCTGATCAAGACCTACTACCCGATGCCCGAGAACATCGGCGCCGACAACGATCCCTACGCGCACCTCCTCGGCGGCGACCCCGACCGGTGAGCAGACCGCAGGCCGGGGCCGCGCGCTACCGGTCGTGCTCGAGGTAGCCGAGCACGACGTCGACGATGGCCGCGTGGTCACGTTCGCTGTCGAGCGGGCCTCCGAACAGCAGCCGGTCCAGCGCCATTCCGCGTAGGGCGAGCAGCAGCACCCGGCCCGCGGTGGTGTCGCCGCCGGGTGCGGCCAGCCGCGCCAGCCTGCCCACCTCGCGGCCGAAGGGCTCGAGCTGCTCGTCCAGCGCGGCGTGCCGTTCGGTCCTGGTGGCGACCAGGATCTCCAGCCCGGCTCTGGCCAGCGGTGTGGTGTAGGCGCGGGAGCCGGCGGCGACCAGCGCCTCGATCCGCGCGCGGGGCGGGGCGTCGGGGATCTCGGCGGAGTTCATCGCCTCGATGAGTTCGCGCAGGCCGGTTTCGATCACCGCGGCGAGCAGGCCGTCCCGGTCACCGAAGTGGTACTGGATCACGCCCCAGGAAACCCCGGCGCGCTCGGCGATGTGCTTGGCGCTGGCCGCGGCGAAACCGCGCTCCAGGATGCAGGCGACGGTCTGTTCGATCACGCGGTCGCGGGTCGCTTCGGCGCGCGCCTGGCGGCCGGTGTTCGGGCGGGTCGGGCGCGCTCTCGATTCGAGGGAGGGAGACACCGCCTCACCCCATCACACGTCCCGCGTACCCGGCCGGGAGGTCGGTGACGCCGAGTATCCCCGGCGGTGCCGCGCGCACCGCGTCGATGGCGTTCACCACCCGGGCCGCGGTGGCGACGACGCCGGCGTGGGTCTCGCTGATCTCGCCGAGGCCGACGTGGCTGTTGATCTCGATCCCCGGATTGCCCTCGATCAGGACGCGGTGCACGCCGGCCCGGCCCGGGGGCGGGTAGGGCCAGTCCGGCGCCGCGGCGGGGGTGAGCCGGTTGACGTGCTCGACCACGATCACCGGGACGCCGTCGCGGATGCCCTCGGCGGCGAAGCGCACCGCGGCGACCCCGCCGGGTTCCACGCGCATCATGACGCAGTCGATGGCGGTCGGCGTCGCCCAGGTCTCCCACCGGTCGCGGACCTCGTCCAGCTCGACGCCGATCGCCTCGGCCAGCAGGCGGACGCTGCCGCCCCACGCCGAGGTGACGACGCCGGGCAGCGCCATGAGTACCGGTTCGGCGTCCGCGTTCGCGCCGAAGCCGAAGGTGGCGCCGGTGAAGTTGCCGTCGTCGTAGTCGGCGTAGTCGAAGACCTCCTGCACGACGACGCGCTCCGCGGTCCCGGCCAGGCTGAGCGCGGCCAGCGCCAGGGTGTCGCCGGAGTACCCGGGGTCGATGCCGTTGACGTACAGCGAACTCTTGCCGAACCGGCAGGCGTGGGTGAGCGGATCGACGATCCAGGCGTCCGCGGTCCGCGGGTTGACCAGCCAGACGAAGGAGGTCGCCACCACGTCGAGCCCGGAGCGCAGCAGCGCGCACAGGTCGACCAGCGCCTCCTCCGGCCTGGTCTCGGCCTGCGCGGTGAACACCACGCAGTCGGCGTCGAGGGCGAGCAGCTCGTCCAGGTTCCCGGTGGCTTTCACCCTGGTCGGGGCGTCGAGCCCGCACAGCTCGGCGGCATCGCGGCCCTGCTTCTCCGGCGACGCGGCGTGCACTCCGACCAGTTCGAGGTCGGGGCGTTCGATGATCATCCGCAACGCCTCCCTGCCCACGTTGCCGGTGGAGAACTGGATGACGCGGTGGGTCATGGGGCGATCCCTCTCGAGTGCTTGTCTGAAATCATAAAGCACTTTATGTTTTAGCCATGACGGAGACAACCCCTGCGGAATCCGACGTCCTGGCGGGCAAGGTCGCGATAGTCACGGGCACCAGCCGCGGTGTCGGGGTCGGCATCGCGCACGAACTGCTCAGGGCGGGCGCCACGGTGGTCGGCTGCTCGCGCCGCGAGCTTCCGGCGCTGCCCGGCGCCGATACCGTTCCCGGCGCGGGGTCGCGGGCCTTCCAGTGGGTGTGCGACCAGGGCGATCCCGACGGGATCGACCGGTTCGTCGGGCGGGTGGTCGAACGCTTCGGCAAGGTCGACATCCTGGTCAACAACGCGGGCGGCACCGTCCCGACCCCGCACGCCGAAGCGGTTCCCGAACTCGTGCAGCGGATGCAGGCCGCGCCGCGGGCCGCCGACGAGTTCACCCGCACGGCGCTGTTCCATTCCTTCGCCGTCCAGATGAATCTGATCAGCCCGCTCTGGTTCGCCGTCCGCGTCTACCGGGAGATGCGCACCGGCGCCGAGCGCGGCGCCATCATCAATATCTCCAGCGGCGCGGGGCATCCGGCCGGCTCCCCGAGCCTGGTCTCCTACGGTGCGGCCAAGGCGGGGCTGAACCACCTGACCCGCTCGCTGGCCGAGGAGTGGGGCGCGCACGCGCGGGTCAACTGCCTGGCGCTCGGCCCGACCATGACCGACAATTTCCAGCAGTTCGTGCTCCCCGCCGACGACCCCGACGGCCGCGACTACTTCGCCGCCGTGCCGCTCGGGCGCGCGGGCACCCCGGCCGAGGTCGGTCGCACCTGCGTCTTCCTCTGCTCCGGCCAAGCCGACTACATCAACGGAACGACGATCGAAATCGACGGCGGCATGCTGCCCGGCGTGCTCTACGACGCCGGTCTGAAAACCATCACCGACCTGCTCTGAAAGGCGACTACACCATGCTCGACACCACCCCGCTGCGGGTCGTCCAGTGGACGACGGGCAATGTCGCCCGCGCCGCCGTCCCCGCCGTGCTGCGGCACCCCCTGCTCGAACTCGTCGGCTGCTACGCCTGGTCGCCGGAGAAGGCGGGCCGCGATGCCGCGCTGCTCTGCGGCCTGCCCGAGCCGTGCGGGGTCGAGGCATCCGCCGACATCCCGGCGCTGCTCGCCCTGAAGCCGGACTGCGTCGTCTACACGCCGTTGCACCTGGACGCGGAGGTGGTCGAGCGGCTGCTGCGCGCGGGGATCAATGTGGTGACCACCGCCGAATTCCTCACCGGCCACAGCGTTCCCGAACTGCGCGAGCGCCTCGACGCCGCCGCCCGCGAAGGCGGGGCGAGTCTTTTCGGCAGCGGCATGAACCCCGGCTACACCCAGTTGCTCGGCGCGGTCGCCACCGGGATCTGTAGCGAGGTGCGGCACATCAGGACCGTGGAATCGGTCGACGTCAGCCACTTCGCCGCGGACTCGAACATGGACGCGCTCGGCTGGGGGCGGCCGCTGGGCGATCCCGGCCACGCCGACGACGTGCGCGCCGCGGTCGCGGTTTTCGAGGACGGCGTGTACGTCCTCGCGGATTGTCTCGGCATCACGCTCGACGCCGTCGAGTGCCGCGTCGAATTCGCCGCCGCCAAGCGCGATCTCGACCTGCCCGGGCGGCCCGTCGCGGCCGGGACCGTCGCCGGGCTGGACGTGCGGTTCGTCGGCATCAGCGGCGGCAGGGAGCTGATCGACCTGCATCAGCGCTGGGTGATGGATCACGAGGTGGAGCCGCCGATGCCCGCCGAGCACGGGTACCGGATCGAGGTCGACGGCAACCCGAAGGTCACGCTGACCCTCGGCCTGCTGCCCGATCAGCCGCTCGACACGCTCACCGCCGCGGACATGCACGGGATCGGGATGCGGATCACGGCGATGCCGATCGTGCACGCGATTCCGCACGTCGTCGCCGCGCGGCCCGGCATCGTCACCTACGCGGACCTGCCGGTCCCCGCCGCCCGCATCATCCGATAGGGACCGGCGGCGCAGCTCGATGCCGCCCACGCCGCCGGCTGGTCAGTGCAGCCGGGTGCCCATGAAATCGCGCGGTGCGCCCGGCCGGGCCGCCGCGCCGGAAGGTCACCGCGTCGGTGTGCCGACGCCGGGACGCCCGGTCCTGGCCTGGATCGCGGGCGCGAGCCAGCGGTGCAGGTAGGCACGCAGCTGTTCGGCATCGCGCGGCGGGTCGCCGCGGTCGGAGAGGAACGACTGCACGACGCGCAGCGCCCACTCGATCAGCTCGTCGAAGACCTCGTCTGCCACCGTCACTTCCGACCAGCCGCCCTCGGTCAGGACCGATTGGGCGATTTCCCGCGCGGCGGAGGAGGTCACGCTGCGCAGCAGCGTGTGGCTGGGTTCGTCGAGCAGCAGCTGGAGATACGGTTCGTCGGACACCTGGGTGACCGTGTGCACGACACCCTCGATGATCGCTTCCGACAGATCGTCGACCCCGCGCAGTCGGACACCGAGCCGCTCGATGAAGCGCCGGGTGCCGTCCTCGGCGGCGGCGATCAGCAGCGCGGCCGTGCTCGGGAAGTAGCGGTACACGGTCGCGCGGCTGACGCCGAGTTCGGTCGCGACCACGGCGAGGGTGGTCCGGGAGCCGACCCGCCGCACACACCGGTGGGTGGCGTCGATGATGCGGCGCACGGCCTCCTCGTCGGTGGCGGGCGGGGCTCCGCTCCAGCCGTGGGTTCGCATGGGCCGAGCCTAGCGGCGGCTGCCGTACCAGTGGCAGACGTCGTCGCCGCGGGCATAGCGCGCGAACCAGTCCGCCGCGAACGCGGGCATCGGCGCCTTTCCCGGGTCGTGGTAGGGCGTCTGGCTGAGCAGGACGCCCCCGATGGCCGACAGCTTCCGCGGCCAGCCGATGCGCGCGAAGGCGGGCGTCGGGCGGTGGCGATGGCGAACGGCGGCGATCAGCCCCGGGAGCGGCCGGATGGTGTGCGCGTCGATCCGGCGTTCCGCCTGCGGCACATGGGTATTGATGCCGTCGCTGATGAGCTCGACCATCCCGAACAGGTGCGCGATCACCCGGGGCAGTACCCGGGTGCGGTAGAACCGGTCGGGTACGACGGCGTTGTAGACGACGAGCGCCGAACTCCGGTGCTCCACCTCCTCGACGAAGTGCCAGAGCAGTAGCGAGGCGACCCGGTCGTCGCCGGGCCGGAAGAGGTGTTCCTCGTGGTCGAGGAGCATGGTGAAGAACGGGGTGAAGGTGGCCTCCAGGTCGGCGATGTAGGCCAGCCGGTACGGCAGTGCGGTGGTGGCGGTGAGTTCGTCGTAGGCCGCCTGCGCCGCGTCGAAGGTCTCCCGCAGCCCGGGGTAGCGGCGGATCAGCGCGCGCACGTGCAGGCGGTGGGCGCCCGCGTGCTGGGCCTCCTGCCGCAGGAAGGCGTCGGCCTCCGCGGCCGCCTCCGGGTCCGTGATCAGCGGCATCGCCTCGCGCACCGCGGCGACCACCATCTTCTCGAAGCAGATGGCGATGATCGAGACCATGTTCATGTAGGTGGAGAACGCCGGGTTCTGGGGATTCCAGTCGAACGGGACGTCGTCCTCGAAGTCGAACGGGAGTCTCCGGATCACCAGGTCCGTCATGGCTTTACCTCGCTTTCTGCCGGGGAGAGGGAGACCGCCGCGATGGCGGCCGCCGCGATGAGGAAGCACACCGTCGCGTACGGGAGGCTGCCTGCGGGGCCGCTGTCGGCGGGCCGCCCGGCGAGCCACAGTGCCGCGAGGGCGATCAGGTACAGCGGGCCGAACACCCGCACGTAGGGATTCGGTGGGAGGGCGCGCCCGCGCCGCCACTGATGCACCAGCGTTGCTCCGCCGACCGCCGCGAACAGCGCCAGATACGCCACATAGACCGCGACCCGCCACGGTCCGTCGGTCGAGACGTACCCGGCGAGCGCTATCGGGATATTGGTCAGAACCAGGCCGACGGGGATCAGGATCGCGGCCGCGAGACCGCGGAGCACCAACCGGCTCGGTGCCCGGGTTCCCGGTCTGCCGACGAGCAGCAGAACGAGCAGCGTGGTGAGCGCCGGGCCGACGGCGGCGAAGAACAGCACGCTGCTCATCGGGACGGCCGCCGGCGCCGGTTGGTTGATCGCGTTGTCGTAATTCCACGCCCACCATCGCAACCCGGGACCGAGCTGGTCGAACACCTCGTAGCAGCAGTGGTGCACGAAACCGACACAGAGCGCGCCGACGACGATGCCGCGGTCGCGGAAGACGCCGAGGCCGCGCACGATCTCGTAGGCGAGCGTCATGATCGCCGGGTAGAGCGCGACGATGTAGAGCGGTAGCCGGTCGTAGAGGAACTGCACCGTGAACACGTTGTGCGCGAAGACGGCGCCGAGCAGCTCCTCGGTGCCGAACACGCTCGGGAAGTACATCGGCGGTTCGACGATGAGCAGGTAGCCGATCGGAACGAACCACAGCAGCAGGTTCACCGGATCGCCGTCGCGGCGCAGCCGATACACGGCCCAGCCCAGTGCGAACGCCGCGCCCAGGACGATCACCAGTTCCAGCACCGGAAGTGTCCAGTTGGCCAGGGCGAACGGGTTGCTCACGCGCACGATCGGCGGCGCGTCGTGGCAGCTGAAGCCGAGTTCGCGGGTGAGCGCGTCGATATCGGGATGGCACTGCCCGGTCATCGCAGCCTCCGCACCGGGATCGAGGTCGGGCCGGACAGCGAGGGCGTCGTGGTCCACCGCACCGGCCCGGCGAGTTCGATCCGCTCGACGGTGTCGAGCAGCCGGTCGAGCGCCACCTCGACCTCGAGCCGGGCGAGCTGCGCGCCCATGCAGAAGTGGATTCCGTGCCCGAACGCGACGTGCCCGGTGTCGGGACGATCGATGTCGAAGCGGTCGGGGTCGGGAAAGCGGTCCGGGTCGCGGTTGGCTCCCGCGTAGAACAGGACGACCCGGGAGCGCGGCGGGATCACGGTCTCCGCGATCGCGAAGGGGGCCAGTGTTGTGCGGGCGACCCACTGCACCGGGGAGCCCCAGCGCAGCGTCTCCTCGGTCGTGGCCCGGATCAGCGTGCGGTCGGCGCGCAGCCGGTCGTAGAGGGCGGGGTCGCGGGCGAGCCGGACCAGGAGCATGCCGAGCAGGTTCGTCGTGGTCTCCGATCCGGCGATGAGCAGGATCACGACCGCGACCAGCGCCTCCACCTCCGACACGACACCGGCGTCGAGCGCGCGGCGGACCCGGCCGAAGACGTCGTCGCCGGGTTCGTCCCGGCGCCGGTCGAGCTCGTCCAGGACGAGCCGGCGGATCGTGAGCATGCCGGGGAAGGCCCGGCCCGCGGCGGCGAGGACGTCGGCGGCCGAGCGCACCGCGAACAGGGCGGTGAAGGCGTCCGAGTAGCGGCCCAGGTCGTCCCACCGGGCGCGGTCCAGGCCCAGGAGCAGCGAGATCGCCGATACCGGCAGCGGGGCGGTCAGCGCGGGGACGAGGTCGACGACGTCGCCGCCTGCCAGCGCGTCGATCCCGGGAGCGGCGAATTCGGCGAGCGAATCGCGCAGTGCGCGCACCGCGCCCGGGGTGAACGCGCCCGCGGTCACCCGGCGCAGCCGCGCGTGGTCGGGCTCGTCGGTGCTCACCACGCCGGGCATCGCGGTCGAGCGCAGCAGGATGCCGGAGCGCGACGACAGGGTGTCGTGCGCGCGCGTGGCCGCGAGGACATCGGCGTGCCGGGCGAGCATCCAGACGTCGAGGCGTTCGTTGACCGCGACGCGGTGCGCGCGGAGGCTTGCGAGGTCGGCGTGCGGGTCCGCGATCGAGGACGGATGCGTCGGGTCGAAGACGGTCCGCGCGACGTCCGGCCCGGCGGCCGCGGCCGCTGTCCGGCGCCGGTCCTCGAGGACGCCCGCGCCCATCATCCGCACCGAATCGCGCAGTGCCCCGGAGAATTCGCGCGGCTTCATCGGGTGAACCGGTAGTCGGCGAGGGACGAGCGCCTGGCGAAGCGCCTGGCGCCGGTGATGGTCTGCGGCCGGTGGTACACGCTCTCGCCCTGCGAGTTGACGTAGTAGCTGGGCACGTGCGGGTGGGTGCGGCCGAGGTAGAGGTGCGCGGTCCGCCCGGCCCGCCGCATGCGGGCGTCCCAGGCGTCGAACGCCTCCTCGCGCACCTCCACGACGGTCGCGCCCCGCGTATGGGCGACACCGATCACCCGGGCCACGTGCGCGGCGATGGTCTCCACGAAGTCCGTCCACCCCACCCCGACGAAGCCGTACGGGCCGACGATCTCCCAGCGATTCGGCAACCGCGGATGCGCGGTGCCCGCGTAGCTGTGCAGGCCGTGGTCGCGGTAGTAGTGGGCCAGGTCGAAACCGTCCGCTCCGACGACGGTTCCGGGCCGGTACGTCTCGGGGTCCGTCCACAGGTGGTAGCCGACCGCTGTGACAATCAGGTCGGCCGCGCGCTCGACCCCGTCGGTGGTCCTGATCCCGGTCGGGGTGACGCACTCGATCGGGGTGGTGATCAACCGGGTCGCGGGGTTGTTGAAGGCCGGGAGGTAGCTGCTCGAGATCACCGGACGCTTGCCGAGGATGCCGTGCCGGGGCAGCAGCTTCCGCCGGACGTCCTGGTCGTCGACGGTCAGCCGCAGCAGTGCGCGGAAGGCCTGCCGAGCGCCCGCGTCGTAGGCGCGGAAGGCGCCGAGCAGCAGCCGCTCCGGAAGCTTCGGCAGCAGGTGCACGACCGGAGTGAGGAACGCGAGGTCGAAGGCGAGCCTGCCCGCCACGTGCACGGCCGCGGCGACGCCGGGGAGGCGCAGCGCCGCGCGCACCGGCGCGGTGATCCGGAAGTCCGTCTTCGGCAGGATCCAGTTCGGCGTGCGCTGATAGACATCGAGCGCCGCCACCGTGCCCGAGAGCGCGGCGACGATCTGCACGCCGCTGGAGCCGGTGCCGACGACCGCGACGCGCTTGCCCGCGGTGTCGTAGGAGCTGTCCCAGGCATTCGGCCGCAGCACCGTTCCGGCGAAGGAGTCCAGCCCGGGGATGTCACCACCCTCTTTGGCGTCGACGTAGCCACCGACGGCGCTGACCAGGAATCTGGCGGTGACCGTCGGGCCGCCCTCGATGTCCAGCCGCCACATCCGCGCCCGGGCGTCCCACTGCTGCCGGCGAACGGTGCAGCCGGGGCGCAGCAGCGGGTAGAGCCCGAGCCGCCGTGCGGTGCCGGTCAAGTAGGCCTGGATCTCGGCCCCGGTGGCGAATACCCGGCTCCAGTCGCTGCTGCGCGCGAAGGAGAACTGGTACCACGGGAACGGGATGTCGACCGCGAGGCCGGGGTAGCGGTTGTCGCGCCACGACCCGCCGAAGTCGGCGCCGCGCTCCAGGATCGCCATCGACGTGACGCCCTGTTTCCCGAGCAGGTGTGCCGTCGCGATGCCGGCCGGTCCCGCCCCGATGATCGCGACCTCGACGTGGGGGGTCGCGCCTCCGTCCACCATGTCGCACCCCTTGCTGTTCGCCATACCGAATGGCTGACGATACATTAGTAGCACCGGTGTATCGCCTGAGTCCAGGGGTGCGGCCGGTGGTCACTCGCGGGCCGCGTCCAGCAGGGCTTTCCTGGTGGTGAATTTGACGCGGGGGCGGCCGGTCGCCGCGCCCGCGGCCTTCTCGGCGGCGTCGATGGCCTTCCATCCGGCGCGGTCGACGAAGCCGGGCCGGCGGGATTCGACCAGTTCGCGTAGTGCGGCGCGGTCGCCGCCGGGGGCCGCGAGTCTGCCCGCGGCGAAGTCGGCGAGGAGTTGCTCGACCGTCTCCTCGGAGTCGACCCGGTTGGAGCCGATCACGCCGCGGGCGCCGCGCTTGATCCAGCCGGTGACATAGACCCCGGGGAGGGGTTCGCCGTCCGCGAGCACCCGGCCCCGCTCATTGGGGACTACGCCGGCTCGGTCGTCGAAGGGCAGCGCGGGGACCGGCCGGCCGCGGTAGCCGATGGAGCGCAGTACCAGCCCGGTCTCGATAATCTCGGTTCGGCCGGTGGGCACGGCGCTGATCTGCCCGTTCTCTTCGACGAGTTCGTTGTGCGCGAACTCGACCGCGGTCACCCGGTCCGTGCCGAGCAGCGCGGTGGGGGAGGCGCGGAAGCGGAACACGATGCGCTTGTGCGCGAGGTCGCGCGGGGCACGCGCGTACTCCTCGGCCAGCGTGTACTTCATGCGCAGCGCGGGGTCGATCTCCTCGGCGCCGAGGTCGTCGGTGGACACCACCACGTCGACGTTCTCCAGGTGCGCGAGCGCCAGGAACTCGGGGGTGGTGTACGCCGCTTGCAGCGGGCCGCGCCGCCCCAGGATCACGACCTCGCTGATATTGCTCGCGCGCAGCGCCTCGAGGGCGTGGTCGGCGATATCGGTTCTCGCCAGCTCGTCCGGGTCGAGGGTCAGCACCCGGGCGATGTCGAGGGCGACATTGCCGTTGCCGACGATCACGGCGCGCCCGCCGGACAGGTCGTAACTGCGGTCGGCGTAGTCGGGGTGGCCGTTGTACCAGGCCACGAACTCCGTCGCCGAGACGCTGCCCGTCAGGTCCTCGCCGGGCACCCCGAGCCTGCGGTCGGTGGCCGCCCCGACGGCGTAGATCACAGCGTGGTGGTGGGCCAGCAGCTCCTCGTGCGTGATGTGCGTGCCGACCTCGACATCGAGGTAGTACTGCAGCGTGTCGCGGCGGAACGCCGCCTCGAACATGCCCGACACCGTCTTGGTGCCCGCGTGGTCCGGCGCCACCCCGGCGCGCACCAGCCCCCACGGCGTCGGCAGCCGATCGAAGAGCTCGACCTGGGAATCGGCGCGCCGCAGGATGGCGTCGGCGGCGTAGCAGGCGGCCGGGCCCGCGCCGACGATCGCCACCCGCAGCGTCCCCAGCTCCTTGGGCACGCGGCCAGGTGCGGGGGCCGGTGCGAACCCGGCCTCCAGCGGGTGGCGCTCGAAGTACTCGGCATTGATGTCCCGGTAGCGCTCGAGCGACGCGGTCAGATCCTCGACGGCGAAGACCGCGTCGACCGGGCAAGCGTCCGCGCAGGCCCCGCAGTCGATGCAGGTGTCGGGGTCGATGTGCAGCATCTCGGCGGTGGCGAACTCGGGCTGACCCGGGGTCGGGCGGATGCAGTCGACCGGGCACTCGGCGACGCAGCTCGCGTCGTTGCAGCACCGCTGGGTGATGACGTAGGCCATGCGCTCGATCCTCGGGTCGGTGCGGACAAATACTGTAAGAGTAACAGTAAGGCTTTCTGCTAGGATGTGGGCGATTGCGTTCGTGCGAGGAGGCCGGTCGATGAAGACCAAGGGTGCGCTGATCTGGGACTTCCACCAGCCGTGGTCGATCGAGGAGATCGAGATCGGGGAGCCGCGCGGCGGTGAGGTGAAGATCCGGATGGAGGCGGCCGGGCTCTGCCACTCCGATCACCACCTCGTGACCGGCGACATCCCGATGGCCTCCTTCCCGATCCTCGGCGGGCACGAAGGGGCGGGCGTCGTCATCGAGGTCGGCGCGGGAGTGGACGATATCGCGGTCGGTGACCACGTCGCGCTCTCGTTCATCCCGGCCTGCGGCCGATGTCCGTCCTGCCGGGCGGGCCGGACCAATCTCTGCGACCTCGGTGCCGGGCTGCTGGCTGGCACCTCCGTCAGCGACGGGTCGTTCCGGGTGCAAGCGCGCGGGCGCGACGTGTATCCGATGTCGCTGCTCGGCACCTTCGCGCCGTACCTGGTGGTGCACCGCAGCTCCGTGGTGAAGATCGATCCGGAGATCCCGTTCGCGGTCGCGGCCCTGCTGAGCTGCGGAGTGACAACCGGGTTCGGCGCGGTGGCGCGGTCGGCGGATGTGCGGCCGGGCGAGGATGTCGCGGTGATCGGGATCGGCGGTCTCGGCGCGGCTGCCATTCAAGCGGCGGTACTGGCCGGGGCCAGATACGTCTTCGCGATCGATCCGATCGCCTGGAAGCGCGAGCAGGCGCTGCACTTCGGCGCGACCCACGCCTTCCCCGACATGGCCGCCGTGTTCGCCGCCGTACCCGAGCTGACGGCGGGCGGGATGGCGGCGAAGGTGATCGTCACCGTCGGCCGCATGGAGGGCCGCGACCTCGACCTGTACCTGGCGCTCACCGCGAAGGCGGGCACCTGCGTCGTCGTGGCCATGGGTGGCGTTCTCGAGACCGAGACGACGCTGAACCTTTCGATGCTGACTCTGTTCCAGAAGAACGTTCAGGGCACAATCTTCGGTGCGGGAAATCCGCAGCACGATATTCCGCGGCTGCTGGCGCTCTATCGGGCGGGGAAGCTCAACCTCGACGACATGGTGACGCGCAGGTACCGGTTGGAAGATGTCAACGACGGCTATCGCGACATGCTGGAGGGGCGCAATATCCGGGGAGTCATTACCTTCACGGACGCCGATCGCTAACTGATCAGTTCAGAATGAGCCGGCGGCGTCAGCAGGGCGCGCCGCTTGTCCGTCCACGACTCACGAGAAAAGCCGATCGTATCGGTCGCCATCGCGTCGGCTTCCGCATCTTGCGCATGTCCGCCGATCACGGACTGCATCGAGGATCCAGGTGTTCACCGCGAAACGCCGTGGCCAGGCTTCGCCTCGTATGCGCCGGGTCCGGCGCTAGACTGCCCGGCCAGACACGCCGTTGCCCTTGCAACGGGGGGCGACCGGCCGAGGGGAGACGCAAGTGCCCGACCTGTTCAACGACGTCGGCGCACCGCGGCCCCGGGTTTTGATGTCACTGCACGCCGAGTACTACGACCTGATCATGGCCGGGGACAAGGTTTACGAATACCGCAAGCGCTACCCCACCACGAGCGCATCAACCTGGTACGTCTACCTCACCGCGCCTACCAGCACGCTGATCGCGGTCATTGACCTCGACGCGCCGATCACCGGCAGCCCCGACGAGATCGCCGAACTCGCCGAACGCGCCCGGCCCGGCAACGGAGCCCCGGTGCGCAACTACCTCGCCCCCGCCGGCCATGGTGTGGCCCTGCCCATCCGGCGCGTGCGCGAATACCCCGGATTGACCGCTACCGAAATCAGTGAAGCGCTCGGCAAATGGCATCCGCCCCAGGGACAGATGCTCATCGACCGTCACCCTCGGCTAGCGAAACTTTGCGACGAGTTGACCACCGCACAGACCGTGCGTGAACGTCACCTTCAACCCGAGGCGTCCGCCGCCCGTCCGCAACGCCGATGTGTCCGCAACACGCTTTTACTCTAGTTGGCTTTCAACGGAACTCGTGCTGCGATCTGCCACGAATACAGATTTCCGCGCTGTTCCAACGCGACCATTACTACCTCTGAGACGACGACGTCGATGCCTTCGATCGTCGCGTTCATCGCCTCCGCAGTCGCCGCTGCTCGCCCAGATAGCCCCTCATAGATCGGGTAGGCAATCGTGACGTGCGGTGGGGATGACGAGTCTTTCACCTGCGCATCCGGCAGTGCGAACAACGTCGCCTCTCTCAGCGAATCGCGGAGGGCAATAACAGATTCGGCAGGCGAGGCGACGAATCCGACCGCACCGCGAAGATTGGTCAGCCGCTCGAACCTGAGCGCGACCGGCGCCTGATCTGCGCAGATCTGGCGCGCGGCCGTCGCGATGGATGCGCGTTGCTCCGGTGCACTTGCTCCGTCATGGGCGATCCGGTCCAACGTGAGATGAAGTCCGTCGACCGGTGTCACATTGAAGTGGGCAGGGTCGATCTTCCGCTGGCAGGTCTTCGTCAGCGCATGAAGTTCCCGCGCGTGCTCGAAGGTCAGAAACCAGTAATGACCGAGCGGGCCGGTGTGCCTGTCACGGGGTTGCGGGCGTGAGCTGTCCGTCGTGCTCGTCATCGCTCCTCACGACTGCTCGCCAAGACGTCCGCCACCGTCCGCAGTTCCGGCGTCGTTCCCCACCGCGCGGCAGCGTCGTGCACGAACTCGGAACCCCGCCGCTGAACTTGCAGCATGAGCTTACCGCGCGTCGGCGTCAGCGCCTCGAGCATGATCGCCACCGCGGCGTCCAGGTCACCGTCCTTGCTGAGAACGCGCGACCGTGCCACGTCGATCATCACCAGTGAACGGCCCCACGGAGAGTTGGCGTCGGTCATTTCTGACAGCGCCACACCGGCGAACAGCTCGACCCGGTCCGATTCCGCCAACGACAAATAGGCCGTGGCCGCGTTCCCGGCGATCTGTGCCGGACTGTAACTCTCCAGCGAGATGCTGGACGGTACGCCTACCGGTGCATCGGCTCCCGGCAACAAATCGTATGCCCGGTCGACGGCGCGGTGCACGCCGTCGACATCGCCGAGTTTGCCGCAGGCTCGCGCGACCCCATTGATCGCCAGCCGAATAGCCTGCGGCCCGGCCCCGGAACGCTCGAGTCCGTCCTCCGCGTAGTGGAGTGCTTTGTCGAATCGGCCCGCATAGTATTCGCAGAAGCTTTGGAGGCCGCGTGCCCACGCTGCGAGATCATCGTCGTGGGCGTAGTCACTGAGCTGGAAGGACTCCTGGCAGTAGGCCCGTGCGAGTGATATCCGGGCACATCCGACGGCGATGTAGCCGAGCACACCCGAGGTCATGCCGGCAATCCTCGACAATCGACTTCGCTGCGCCGGATGGCTGCATCCATCGATGAGTTCCTCCAACCAGGCGCGTTGCTTCTCGAGAGGCGCGACCAGCGCAGCCACGTCGAGCGTTTCGTACCGGGCGATACTCCGGTACGTGCTGTCGTGCAGCTGATCGATGACGTCGAGATCGAGAGTTCGACTCAGCTTTCGAATACGGCCGAGCACCGTCAGTAATTCGTCGGAGACTCCCTGATCGGGACGTAATGCCGCTTCGGCATCGGCGGTGGCGATGTCCGGTGGGGGAGTCACGGCAGGCGTGTGCGCGTGTCGATCCCGCCACGCTGCTTCGCCTTCAGCGACGATTTGCTCGAATCTGGCTCGGTCATCGTCAGATGCCCTCGACTGGTACGTCGTATCCAGAATTGCCTGGGTGTTCGAACGTGGGACTACAGCGCTCAGGCCGCTGCGCCAATTGGCGATCGTGGTTGTGTCCACACCGAGCAGGGCCGCGAAGTCACGGACCGACTTTCTCATGGCCTCCTGCAATGCGGCTGCTTCGAAACCGGTCCATGCCCGCCCTCGTATCATCGCCCTCTGCCTACGTTTGTAGTGCTGACCTGGGCAAACCCCTACCGAAGCCCAACAGTACCCCAACGAACGCCCAGTCCGCGTCAAACCCGTTGTGGGCCAGAGTCGAACGCGGTACCCGGTACCGGGCTGACGCCTGGACCCCCGTCCGGCGCACCAGCCCGCCAGAGTGGCGGGCCAGTGGCGAAACGCCCCCGGTGCCGGGTACCACCGCCCGTTCTACTGCTTCGCCACGGAGGATTTCGGTGATCACCCTTTCGCTCGCCTATGCAAGTGCTCCGGTCGCGATGGGCGCCTCTCCACTCCGGCTACCGGTGCAGACCGAATTGGGCAGCGGGGGCTGAGGATATGCCGCTGTGGGTGAATCTGCTGCTCGCCGGGGTGGCGAGTGTGGGAGCGATTGGGCTGTTGGCCGGCGTGATGATGCTGGCGACCAGTCCGGGCCGCGATTTGAGCGCGGCCGAACCGACGCCGGGCGCCGATCCTGTCCACGCCACGTCAGAAATCTGGACGCACGATGCACCTGCCGAAACGTTCACGGCGGACCGAGCGCACCGCGAAATGCAGAATCACCGCGACTGCCTGCTGAATGAGTGCGCACGGAAGGCCGCCGCTTTCCAAACCCTTATCGAGGCTGGACGGGTGACTCCGGATTCGGGGCGGATGTGAACTGGGTGCGGACGTAGCGCGCGGTGCGGCGGGCGAGGAAGCCGGGCGCGATGCGGCCGATCACCCACCCCGCCCTGGTGCGGGCGGGCACGACGACCCGGGCGCGGTTGCGGGCGACTGCGGTGAGGACGTCGGCGGCGAGCCGGTCGGGGGAGTAGGCCCGCTCGGTGTTCTCGGCGCCGAGGAAGAAGGAGCGGCCGGCGAACCGGCTGCCGGTGGTGCTGTCCAGGATGGGCGTCTCGACCGCGGACGGGCACACCACGGTCACGCCGATGCCGTGGTGCACGGCCTCGGTGCGGAGCGCCTCGGAGAGCCCGACCACGGCGAACTTGGTGGCGCAGTAACTGGTCAGCAACCCGGAGGCCATCAGCCCGGCCGCCGAGGCGGTATTGACGATGTGGCCGCTGCCGGCGGCGATCATCCGCGGGTAGGCCGCCTGGATTCCGTGCACGACACCGCGCAGGTTGATGTCGATAATGCGGTTCCACTGGTCGAGCGTCAGCTCCTCGGTGGGGCCGCCGATCACGATCCCGGCATTGTTGAACAGCAGATCCAGTGGCTCGGCCGCGGCGACCGCCGCCTCGACGGCGGCCGCGTCGGTGACATCGAGCTCGACGCCGATCGCGCTGCCCGGCCCGGTAGCGGCGGCCGCCACCCGGGCGGCGGCCTCGGCGTCGATGTCGGCGCAGTGCACCCGCGCACCGGCCGCTACGAGCGCGCGGGTGAGCGCGGCGCCGATGCCGGAGCCGCCGCCGGTGACGAGGGCGGTGCGGCCGGTGAAGCGCTCGCTCATCCCAGCGCCGCCAGGTGCTTGCGCAGGTTCGGGTACCGCATGAGGTGCGCGCCGCCGTTGATGTCGAGCACCTCGCCGGTGATCCAGCTCGCCTCGTCGGAGCAGAGGAAGACGGCGGCGGCGGCGACCTCCTCGGGGGTGCCGGGGCGGCCGAGCGGCGTGTTCTCCAGGTAGTCCTCGCGGATGCCGGGAATGCCGTCGATGCCCTCGGTGAGCGGGGTGATCACCAGGCCGGGAGCGATGGCGTTCACCCGGATGCCGCGCGGCGCCAGTTCCAGCGCGGCGACCTGGGTGAGCATGGAGAGCCCCGCCTTCGAGGCGCAGTAGGCGGAGAGCCCCTCGCCGGGCTGCCTGCCGTTCAGCGAGGTCAGCGAGACGATGGCGCCGCCGTCGGTGAGCACCCGGCCGGCGTGCTTGAGCACGAGGAAGGCGCCGACGAGGTTCGTGTCGAGCACCCGGCGCCACTCGGCGGTGTCGTGCTCGGCGATCGGGCCCCAGAAGCTGGTGCCGACGGTGTTCACGACGGTGCGCACCGGCCCGAGCGCGGCCGCCTCGGCGAAGAGCTCCGCCACCGACGCCTCGTCGGTGATCTCGGTTTCCCGCGCGGTGCCGCCGATCGCCTCGGCGACGGCGCGGGCCCCCGCGCCGTCGCGGTCGGCGACCAGGACCCGGGCGCCGGTGGCCGCCACGGCGCGGGCGGTGGCCGCGCCGAGCCCGGAGGCCCCGCCGATCACCACGGCTGTTCGATCGTTGCTCACGGTACCTCCGGTTTTTCCTGCCGACAGCTGACCGTTTGCCATACTATTCGACATACCGAAATACCAACAGAAGGTTTGTCGACATGGGAGTGTTCCAGCCGTCTTCGACGGCGATCATCGGCGCGGGCATCGCCGGGCTGACCGCGGGGAAGATGCTCGCCGACTACGGCGTTCCGTACACCTGCTTCGAGGCGTCCGACCGCATCGGCGGCAACTGGGCCTTCGGCAACCCGAACGGCCATTCCAGCGCCTACCGGTCGCTGCACATCGACACCTCGAAGTACCAGTTGTCCTTTCGCGACTTCCCGATGCCGGAGTCGTACCCCGACTTCCCGCACCACAGCCTGATCAAGCGGTACCTGGACGACTACGCCGCCTCCTTCGACCTGCTCGACAACATCGAGTTCGGCACCGCGGTGGTCCGCGCCGAACACCGCCCCGAGGGCGGCTGGACGCTGCACCTCGGCACCGGCGAGCAGCGCGAGGCCGAGTTCCTGGTGGTCGCCAACGGCCACCACTGGGACCCGCGCTTCCCCGACTTCCCCGGCCACTTCGACGGGGAGGTGATCCACTCGCACGCCTACATCGACCCGGCGCACCCGCTCGACCTGCGGGACAAGCGCATCCTGGTGGTCGGGCTCGGCAACAGCGCCGCCGACATCACGGTGGAGCTCTCCTCGCGGGCGCTCGGCAATACCGTGTACCTCTCCACCCGCTCCGGCTCCTGGATCGTGCCGAAGTACATGGCGGGGCGGCCGGTCGACAAGTACGGCGCGGCGCTGCCCTTCGTCCCGCGCCCGGTCTACCGCGCTGCGGTGAACGCCTTCGCCGAGTTCATCTCCGGCAACCCGGAGCGCTGGGGGCTGCCGCGCCCGCAGCACCGGTTCCTGGACGCGCACGGCACCCAGTCGGTGGAGCTGCCGCTGCGGCTCGGCTCCGGCGACGTGCTGCCGAAGCCGGACATCAGCGAGCTGGACGGCTCGCTGGTGCGCTTCGCCGACGGCAGCAGCGCCGAATTCGACGTCATCATCTACGCCACCGGGTACAACATCACCTTCCCCTTCTTCGACCCGGACTTCCTCAGCGCGCCGGGCAACCGCATCCGGCTCTATAAGCGAATCCTGCGGCCGGGCACCCCGGACCTGGCGTTCGCCGGGCTGGCCCAGTCGGTGCCGACGCTGTTTCCGTTCGTGGAGTGCCAGGCCAGGCTGATCGCCGCCTACGCGGCGGGGGAGTACCTGCCACCCGCGGCGGCGGAGATGGAGCGGATCATCACCGCGGACGAGCAGCTCTACCTCGGGCAGGTGCTGGATCGCCCACGGCATACCCAGCAGGTCGAGTTCTTCCACTACGAGCGGCAGTTGCGGCTCACCGAGCTGCCGGAGGGCCGCCGCCGGGCACAGGGTGCCGCACCGGCGCGGGAGCTGGTGGCCTGATGCTGGAGACGACCTTCGACTCCGCCGGGGTGCAGTGCCACGCCTGGCATTTCCCGGCCGGCACCGATCGCCTGGCGAGCCCCGCCGGACGCCCGGCCGTCGTCATGGCGCACGGTTTCGCCGGCACCAAGGACTGCGGCCTCGACTCCTTCGCCTCGGGCCTCGCCGCCGCCGGCGCCGACGTGCTGGCCTTCGACTACCGCGGCTTCGGCGCCAGCGAAGGCACACCGCGACAGGTGATCTCGCCCGCCGCGCAGCTGGCCGACTACCGCGCCGCGCTCGACGCCGCGGCTCGGCTGCCCGGCGTCGACCCGCAGCGGCTGGTGCTGTGGGGCGTCTCCATGGCGGGCGGAACAGTGCTGGAGGCGGCGGCCGGACGCACCGACATCGCGGCGGTGATCGCGCTGACACCGCTGGTCACCGGCGCCGTCGAGCGCTCGGCCCCACTGCCCACCCGCCCGGTGCCGGCGGCGGAGCCGGGCTGGCACCGCGCGGGAACGACCGCGCGGCTGCTCTTCACCGCCGCCCGCGACCGCCGCGCCGCCGCGGCCGGGCGGAGCCGGGTCACCCTGCCCGCCGTCGGCGAGCCGGGCGAGTTGGCGCTGCTCACGCTGCCGGGCGCCACCGCGGACTATCTCTCCATCGCCGGGCCGACCTGGCGCAACGAGGTGAACGCGAGCATCGCCATCGACGCGATCCGCAACGCCCCGGTGCGGGCCGCGGCGCAGGTGCGCTGCCCGGTCCTGTTCCAGCTGGCCGAGTACGACCGCTACGTGCCGCGCGCGGCGGCGCTGAAGGCCGCAAAGCGCGCGCGGGCGCAGGTCCGGCGCTACCCGTGCGACCACTTCGAGGTGTACCCGGGCAAGCGCTGGCACGACCCGATCCGCGACCACCAGGCGCGGTTCCTGAGCCGGGTGCTCGCTCCCGCCTGAAACGAGAAGAGCCCGGACATCCGCGTCGGATGTCCGGGCTCTCCCGCGTGGGTTACTCGGCCGCCTGGTGCGCGGTGGCCGCGTCGATCTGGGACTTGAAAGCGGCCAGCTTCTCCGCGGCCGTCGTCTGGTGGTGGCTCAGTGCCCTGATGCTGACGTCGTGGCCCGCCGAGGCGGCGCGCAGCGCGCCGACGGTGGCCTTCTCCCGCGGCACGTGCTTGAACGGGTCGAAGGAGTACCACTTCAGGGCATTGAGGTGGGTCATCTTGGTGATCTCGTCGTCGGTCACGTTCTCCGCCTCGAAGACCGCGCTCAGCTGCTCGGGGGCGCCGGGCCACATGGAGTCGCTGTGCGGGTAGTCCATCTCCCAGGCGATATTGTCGATGCCGATCTCGTTGCGCAGCCTGACCCCGATCGGGTCGCTGATGAAGCAGGTCAGGAAGTGGTCGCGGAAGACCTCGCTGGGCAGCTTGCCGCCGAAGTCCTGCATGGTCCAGGTGGAGTGCATGTCGTAGGTGCGGTCGATGCGCTCCAGGAAGTAGGGGATCCAGCCGGTGCCGCCCTCGGAGAGCCCGATCTTGAGATCCTTGTACTCCTTCACCGGGCGCGACCAGAGCAGGTCGGCGGCGGCGGAGACGATATTCATCGGCTGCAGCGTGATCATCACGTCCGGCGGCGAGTCGGTGGCCGGGATGGACAGCTTGCCGGAGGAGCCGATGTGCACGTTGAGCACGGTGTCGGTGTCGACGAGCGCCTTCCACAGCGGGTTCCAGTACTCGTGGTGGAAGCTGGGGTAGCCGAGCGCGGCGGGGTTCTCGGTGAAGGTGAGCGAGTGCACGCCCTTCTTCGACACCCGGCGCACCTCGGCCGCGCAGAGCTCGGCGTCCCAGATCACCGGCAGCGCCATCGGGATGAAGCGGCCGGGGTAGGCGCCGCACCACTCCTCGATGTGCCAGTCGTTGTAGGCCTGGACCAGGGCGAGCGAGAAGTCGGAGTCCTCGGTGGCGAAGAGCCGGGCGGCGAAGCCGGGGAAGGACGGGAAGTTCATCTGCGCCAGCACGCCGCCCGCGTTCATGTCCTTGACCCGCTCGTCGACGTTGTAGCAGCCGGGGCGGATCTCGTCGAGGCCCTCGGGCTCGAGGCCGTACTCCTCCTTCGGGCGGCCCGCGACGGCGTTCAGGGCGACGTTCGGGATCACCCGGTCGCGGAACTTCCACATGTCGGCGCCGTTCTCCATGCGCACCAGCTTGGGTGCGTCGTCGGCGTACTTGGCGGGCAGCCTGCCGTCGAACATGTCGGGTGGTTCGATGATGTGGTCGTCGACGCTGACCAGGATCATGTCGTTCTTGTCCACGGGTGGTACTCCTTTACACGGTGGCGGCGACGGGGGGCTCGGCCGCGGCGGGGTCGGGGTTCTCGATCGGCAGCCCCATGAAGCGGCGGGCATTGTCGCCGAGGAAGTCCCAGGTGCGCCGCTCGTCCATGCCCTCGGCGTACTTCCAGTACGCCTTGGGCTCGGGCAGCCCCTCCGGGTGCGGGTAGTCCGAGCCGAACATGACCCGGTCCCAGCCGACGGTCTCGACCACGTCGGCGACCGAGCCCTCCCAGAACGGGCTGACCCAGATATTGCGCCGGAAGACGTCGAGCGGGTCCTCCGGGAAGTTCTGCGGCATCTTCTTCGTCAGATCCTCGAGATCGTGGAAGAGCGGGTGGATCCAGGAGCTGCCGTTCTCCACGCTCGCGATGCGCAGCTTCGGGAAGCGGGTGAGCGTGCCGTGGCAGATGAGGCTGCCGATCATGTCCGAGATCTCCCGGTGCCCGAGCGCCAGCCAGCGGAACGAGCTCATGGCCATGAAGTTCTTGGTGGCGGGCGGCTCCCACTTGTTCACGTACTCGTCCAGCGGGGGCTGGCTGGCGTGCAGCACGATCGGCAGCCCGGCGGCCTCGACGTCGCGCCAGAACGGGTCGAACTCGGGCAGCGCGGGGGAGCGCCAGCCGTGGATGCCCTTGACCGGCGCCGGCTTGATCAGCGCGACCTTGGCGCCGTGCTCCAGGATGTACTCCAGCTCGCGCCGGGCGCCGTCGACCTCGGCGCAGTTGATGATCGGGGTGCTGAAGATCCGGTCCTGGTAGGCGTAACCCCAGTGCTCGAGCATCCACCGGTTGAGCGCGTGGATGATGGCGAGCGTCAGCCTGGGGTCGTCGGCGGCGGAGTGCTCGACCAGGCTGGCGAGGGTGGGGTAGTTCAGCGTCTCGCGCACGCCCTGGCGGTCCAGCTCGGCGATCCGGTCCGCGGGGTTGCGGGTCGCGGCGGGCGCGTCGATGGCCGATCCCTGCATCTCGCGCAGGGTCAGCCCCTCGGTGTTCTCCCCGGCGAAGAACTTCTCGTGCGCGCCGGGGGCAGCGACCCGGTCGAAGGTCGGATTCGGGATGAAGTCGGTGATCCGGCCGTTGATGGCGAGCCGGGTGTGCCGCCCGATCTGCACGTACTGCACCGCCTGGCGGTACTGCTCGGGCAGGTACCTGGTGAGCGCGTCGGCCGTCTCGTACATGTGCGAGTCGGCGTCGAAGATCGGGATGTCGGGGGCCTGTGTCATGTCGGTGCTCTCCTGGGCGGCTATTTGGCGACGAATCGGGTCGCGTCGAGGATCAGGACGACGCGGTCGTCCACGTCGTCGGGGGGACCGCCGTCGGCGTCCCCGTAGAGCCGGGCGAGCTCGGCGTAGAACTTGCCGTCCTCGTCGCCCTGCACGGTCACCAGCCAGCCCCGCGCCTCCAGGCAGCGGGCGGGGGCGTCCGGGTCGGTGAGCACGAACGAGTAGTTCGGGTTGGCCTGCAGGCTGGTGAACTTCCTGCGCGGGATGGTGTGGCTCATCCGCAGGTGCGCGCCGTCCCACTGGAAGCGCATGGGGGACTGGTCGGGTGACCCGTCTGGGGTCACGGTCGCGAGGATGCCGACGATCGGGCGGTGCAGCAGATCCTCGAGTCCGCCTGGAATTCTGGAACTCATCGATATCACTCCGCAACAGCTGGTTCGAAACGGTTACCGTTGATATTACCGTAAGCTACCATCCCGACTGCTGGATTCGGGAGGTCCGAGGAGGACGGGATGGATTCGTTCGCGGTCGCGAGCGGCGCACGGGAGCCGATCCCGCCACAGGCGCGGCGCGCGGCCGCGGCGGGGTTCTTCGGGACCTACATCGAGTACTACGACTTCGCGCTCTACGGCGTGCTCGCGGTGTACTTCGCGCCGCTGTTCTTCCCTGCCGAGGACCGGGCGGTGTCGTTCCTGGTCGGGCTGGCGGTGTTCGGCGCCGGGTTCGTGGCGCGGCCGCTGGGCGGGATCTTCTTCGGGCGGATCGGCGACCGGCGCGGCCGCCGCACGGCGCTGCTCGCCACCGTGGTGCTGATGGGTGTCTGCTCGACCGCGATGGGGCTGCTGCCCACCTACGACACGGTCGGCCTGCTCGCGCCGATCCTGCTGGTCCTGCTGCGGATCGGGCAGGGGCTATCGGCCGGTGCGGAGATGCTCGGCTCGGTCACCTTCGCGCTGGAGTCGGCGCCGCCCGCCCGGCGCACCTTCCTGGCCTCGCTGACCCCGTACGGCGCCGGGCTCGGCGGGTCGAGCGGGGCGGTGCTCGCCGCGGTGCTCGGGACGCTCGCCTCGGCGGACTTCATGACCGGGCACGGCTGGCGGATCCCGTTCCTGGTGGCCGCCCCGCTCACCCTGGTGGCGTACGTGATCCGGCGGAAGGTGGAGGACTCGCCCGAGTTCGTCGCGCTGGTGCGCGACCGCGCGATCGTCAAATCGCCGCTGCGCGAAGTAATCTCGGAGCATCGGAGAGCGCTGCTGATCGCCGGCGCCATCGCGATCGGGGTGAACGGCACGGCCGGGGTCGCGCAGTGGTTCGGCATCTACCTGGCGGGCAACCGGGAGCTGCCCGCCGCCGCCGTGCTCGGCGCCTACGCCTCGGCCATGCTGCTCGGCGCGCTGTGGACGCCGCTCTGGGGCGGGCTCGCCGACCGGATCGGGCAGCGGGTGCTGCTGCGCGCGATCCTGGCCGCGTTCATCGTGCTGGCGGGGCCGATCCTCTGGCTGCTCTCGGTCGCCGAGAATCCGGTGCTGCTGGCCGCGGGCATGACGGTCTACCTGGCGCTCACCAATGCGGTGATGGCGCCCGGCTTCGGGCTGATCGCCGAGCTCTTCCCGGCGCCGGTCCGCTACACCGGCGCCAACCTCGGCCAGAACGTCGGCACGGTGCTCGGCGGCGGCACCGCCCCGCTGGTCTGCGGGGCGCTGCTGCTCGCCACCGGCTCGGTGCTCGGCCCGGTGCTGTGGATCGCCGGCGTCGCCCTGATCGGGCTCGCCGCGCTCGCGGTACCGCGCCGGGCAGCCGTGCTATAAGCTGTACTGTAACCCTATCGGTAGATTCGAGGACAACGATGCAGCGAATGATCGCCCCGGAGATCTCCACCTGGCCGGAGGAGAATTTCCAGCTCGTCGGCGGTGCCTGTACCGCCTGCGCCGCCACGGTTTTCCCGATCCAGCAGCTGTGCCCGCGGTGCAGCGAGCCCGCGATCGAGCGCGTCACCTTCCCCCGGGAGGGCACGCTGGTCGCCTGGACCACCCAGGGTTTCCTGCCCGGCGCGCCCTACCTGGGCGACGAGACGGCCAAGACCTTCACCCCGTTCGGGGTCGGGCTGGTGCAGCTCGGTGACGACATCCGGATCGAGGGCAGGCTTACCGAGAACGACCCGGAGAAGCTGGAGTTCGGCATGCGGGTCGCGCTGACGTCGGTGCCGCTCGGCACCGACGACGCGGGCGCCGCCGTGCTCACCTTCGCCTTCCAGCCGCTGTCCGGTAAGGAGTCCTGATGACCAACGATGTCGCGATCATCGGTGTCGGCCTGCATCCGTTCGGCCGCTTCGAGGGCAAGACCGCCATGCAGATGGGGGCGGACGCGATCCGCGCCGCGCTGGCCGACGCGGGGCTGGTGTGGAAGGACATCCAGTTCGCCGTCGGCGGCAGCTGGGAGGTCGCCAACCCGGACGCGATCGTGAGCCTCATGGGGCTCACCGGAATCCCGTTCACCAACGTCTTCAACGCCTGCGCCACCGCCGCCAGCGCCACCGAGGCGGTGGCCGACGGGATCCGGCTCGGCAAGTACGACATCGGCATCGCGATCGGCCTGGACAAGCACCCGCGCGGCGCCTTCACCGTCGACCCGACCCTGGTCGGGATGCCGAAGTGGTACGGGGAGAACGGCCAGTACCTGACCACCCAGTTCTTCGGCATGAAGGCCAACCGCTACCTGCACGACCACGGCATCTCGCAGCGCACCCTGGCCAGGGTCGCGGCGAAGAACTACCGCAACGGCGCGCTGAACCCGAACGCGTTCCGCCGCAAGCCGGTCGCCGAGGACGACATCCTGGCCGCGCCCATGCTCAACTACCCGCTCACGCACTACATGTTCTGCGCCCCCGACGAGGGCGCCGCCGCGGTGATCATGTGCCGGGCCGATATCGCCCACCGCTACACCGCCAAGCCGGTGTACGTGCGCGCGGTCGAGATCCGGACCCGCGCCTACGGTGCCTACGAGGTGAACACGACCTACGCGCCGGTGCAGGAGGAGGCCGCTCCTTCGGTGCACGCTGCGCGGGCGGCCTTCGAGTCGGCGGGGATTTCGCCTGCCGATATCGACGTCGCCCAGTTGCAGGACACCGACGCGGGTGCGGAGGTCATCCACATGGCGGAGGCCGGGCTGTGCGCGCACGGCGATCAGGAGAAGCTGATCGCCGAGGGTGCGACCGAGATCGGCGGGTCTCTGCCGGTGAACACCGATGGTGGGTTGATCGCCAACGGTGAGCCGATCGGCGCTTCCGGGCTGCGGCAGTTGCACGAGTTGGTGCTGCAGTTGCGGGGGACGGCGGGGGAGCGGCAGGTGGCGGGGGAGCCGAAGGCGGGGTTCGCCCTGCTCTACGGCGCGCCGGGCACCGCGGGCGCGACGATCGTCACCACCTGATGGGGTCTTTGCGGGGCCGGACATTGATCATGTCCGGCGGCAGTCGCGGGATCGGGCTGGCGATCGCGCTGCGCGCCGCCGCCGACGGCGCGAATATCACGCTGATTGCCAAGACCGACGAGCCGCATCCCAAGCTGCCGGGCACGATCCACACCGCCGGTGCCGAGATCGAGCGGGCGGGCGGCGCGGTGCTGAAGGTCGTCGGTGATATCCGCGACGATGACATCGTTGCCGCCGCTGTCGAGCAGACCGTCGACCGGTTCGGCGGGATCGACCTGGTGGTCAACAATGCCTCCGCCATCGATCTGGCCGGCACCGAGGAGGTGTCGATGAAGCGGTACGACCTCATGCAGGACATCAACTGCCGGGGCACCTTCCTGCTCTCCAAGCTCGCGATCCCGGCGCTGCGGAAGTCCGCCGCCACCGGGCGCGACCCGCAGGTGCTGACGCTGTCGCCGCCGCTGAACCTCGACCCCCGCTGGGCGGGCTCCTGCCTCGCCTACACCATCGCCAAGTACGGAATGTCGCTGACGACGCTCGGGCTGGCCGAGGAGCTGCGCGGCGACGGGATCGGGGTGAACTCGCTGTGGCCGCGGACCACGATCGGCACCGCCGCCATTCGGAACCGGCCGGGTGGGGCGGAGCGGTTCGCCGCCTCGCGCACGCCCGAGATCTGCGCGGACGCTGCGTATCTGGTGCTCACGGCCCCGGCCACGACCACCGGCAATTTCTTCCTCGACGAGGAGGTGCTGCGCGCGCACGGGGTCACGGACCTGGACCGGTATCGGGTCACCCCCGGCGACGGCCCGCTGACCGAGGACATGTTCCTGTGAGCGTGCTGCTCCGCTCCGACCGGGACGGGGTGCGGACGCTCACCCTGAACCGGCCGGAGCGGCGCAATGCGCTGAACCCGGAGCTGTGGGCGGCGCTGGACGACGCTCTCCGGGATATCGCGCGTGATCGGACGGTGCGTGCGCTGGTGCTGACCGGGTCCGGCGGTGCCTTCTGCGCGGGTGCGGATGTGGTGAACAGCGATCCGTACGCGGCGCCCTTCGAGAAACTGCGCGCGATCACCGATGTGGCCCAGCAGTTGCACGATCTGCCGATCCCGACGCTCGCCAAGGTGCGCGGCGCGGCTGTCGGCGCGGGCTGGAATCTCGCGCTCGGCTGCGATTTCGTCATCGGCACCGCGGAGGCGCGCTTCTCCCAGATCTTCGCCCGGCGCGGGCTCTCCCTGGACTGCGGCGGCTCCTGGCTGTTGCCGAAGCTGGTCGGGTTGCAGCAGGCCAAGCGGCTGGCGCTGCTGGCCGAGACCGTCGACGCTGCCGAGGCGCACGCCCTCGGACTGGTCACCTGGCTCGTGCCGGAGGCCGAGATCGACGTCTTCACCGACGCCACCGCCGCGCGGCTCGCGGCCGGGCCACCGGTGGCGCTGGCGCAGATCAAGGGGCTGCTCAACGAGGGCGCGGATCGGAGTATGCGCGAGGCGCTGGCCGGTGAGGCGCGCGCCCAGTCCGTCGCCTTCGCCACCGCCGACGTGCCGGAGGCGTACGCGGCCTTCCGGGAGAAGCGGGATCCGGTCTTCACCGGGGAGTGGAACGTGCGCAGGCCCGGCTGAGATCGCGAAGTCCGGGACCTCCATCGAGCACGATGGAGGTCCCGGTCCGTCACGGGCCGGTCAGGACGCCGGCGGGTGCCACCGGCTGGGCCGCACGGTAGGCGGCCACGATCGGGGCGAGCTCGTCGGCGGTCGCACCGTGCAGGATGACCCGGTCCGCGCCGTGCTCGAACTCGGCCCGAATGCGGGCCGCGCACTCCTCGGGCGTGCCGGTGGCCGCGCTCTCGGTCCAGCTCGCGGGAAGCAGTTCTTCGATGTGCCGCAACTGCTCGTCGGTGGCGACGCGGTCGATCGCACCGGGAATCGACTGCACCACCGGATCCTCGCGGAAGCGCCGCAGCACGGCGGGGTCCCAGTCGTTGGTGCGGACCATGAGGTCGCCGTAGCCCTGGAGATAGGTCGCGAGCCGCCCGACCAGCCGGTTTCGCCGCACCTCCTCGGGGAGGTGGTCGCCGATGGTCGCCAGGCACGACCACACCCGGACCTTCCCGGGGTCGCGGCCGGCCCGCTCGGCGGCGTCCTTGACGATGCCCGCGCAGCGGTTCAGCGTCGCGGGGGAGAAATAGGTGTGCAGCACCACGTCGTCGAAGGCGCGCCCGCCCAGCGCGAGGCTCTTCGGGCCGAAGGCGACCAGGCCGAGCGGGATCTCCTCGCGGAAGTCGCCGTCCAGGTAGAGCGTGCGGTACTGCCCGAGCGGGCCGTCGTAGTCGCTGATCACGCCGCCGCTCCAGAGCGTGCGCATCACCCGCGCGAACTCCTCCATCTGCGCGGTGGTGACCGAGGGGATACCGAACAGGTCGTAGAGCCCGGGCACGCCGCGGCCGATGCCGAGGGTGAACCGCCCGCCGGAGAGCCGGTGCAGGGTGGTCGCCCAGGAGGCGGTGATGAGCGGGTGCCGGGTGTTGTGGTTGGTGGCGGCGGTGGCGACGCGCAGCCGGGTGGTGGCCGCGCAGGCGGCGGTGCTGAGCGTGGCCGCCTCCTTGATGTTCCAGCGCTCGGAGACGAAGGCGGTGCCGAGGCCGAGCTCCTCGCCGCGGCTGGCTTCGTCGAGCACGCCGGCGGGGCCGGCGCCGCCCGCGCCGGGCAGGAGGTAGTAGCCGAGTTCGTCGAGGGTGCGGGTCATGGTGTGCTCCGGGAGGTCAGGTGAAGTCCGAGCCGCCGTCGACGTTGATGTCGGCGCCGGTGGTGTAGGAATTGCGCCGCGAGGCGAGGAAGGTGGCGACCGGGGCGATCTCCTCGGGGCGCCCGGCGCGCGGCATGTGCGCGGGGTGGCCGAAGTGCTCGCCGATCGCCGTCATGAGTTCGTACGGGTCGTCGGTGTGCACGCCGGCCGAGCGGGCCCAGTCGAGCAGCGCCGGGGTGACGAAGGTGCCGGGGGAGACCACGTTCACGAGGATCTCCTCCGGCGCCAGCAGCAGCGAGAGGTTCTTGGAGATGCTGGTGACCATGGCCTTGGCGGCGGTGTAGGCCACCAGGTTCACGCTCTGGCGCTGGGTGGAGTGCGCCGAGAAGTTGACGATGCGCGCCCAGTCGGCGCGGCGCAGCAGCGGCAGCGCGGCCTGCACGCAGTGCACCATCGGCATGGCGCCGTAGTCGACGGCTTCGCGCCAGCTCGCCGGGGTCAGCGTGTCGAAGCTGCCCTGCACGTTCGGGCCCGCGGTGTTCACCAGGGCATTGAGGCGGCCGTCCCAGCGCGCGCCCAGCTCGTCGAAGACGCGGCGCACGGCGTCGGGATCGGCGGCGTCGGCGGCGATCCCGACCGCGTCCGGGCTGCCGCGCTCGGCCAGGTCGTGTGCGGCGGCGGCCACGTCGGCGGCGGTGCGGCCGACCACCGCGACGCGGGCGCCCTCCTCGGCCAGGCAGCGCGCGGTGGCGAGCCCCATCCCGCGGCTGCCGCCGACGACGACGGCGGTCGCGTTCTGCAGTCCCAGATCCACGGTCGGTCTCCTAAGCGGTGGCGCCGGCGGCGCGCACCAGGTCGAGGGTGCCGAGTTCGCGGATGGCGCGGCAGCTGCGGCGCAGCATCACCCGGAACAGGTCGTCGCCGCGCTCGGTGGCGGCGGCGAAGGCGGCACCGAGCGCGATGATCAGCGGGCCCTGCAGCATGCCGAGGCGGTAGTCGGCCAGGCAGGTCTCCAGGTCGTAGCCGCGCACGCCGTGCCGGAGCAGCTCCGCGTGGTAGGCCGCGACCAGGCGCTGCTCGGTCTCGGCGCGCAGCTCGGGGTCGAGGCAGGTGCCGATGAAGTAGGCCAGGTCGCGGGCGGGCAGTCCGACGCCGAGCGTCTGCCAGTCCACGACGAAGAGCCGGTCGGCGTCGAAGAGCAGGTTGTCCAGGCGGTAGTCGCCGTGCATGAGCGCGTAGCGGCCGGTGTCGGTCAGCAGCCACGGCCCCATGAGCTCGAGCGCGAGCCGCAGCGTCTCCCGGTCGGCGGCGTCCAGGAAGGAGCCGAAGCGCTCCAGGATGCCGGGGGCGACCATCTCGACGACCTGGCCGAGCCCGCCCGCCGCGGCCGCGTCGCCCGGTTTGGGCATCGAGCCGACCGGGAGGGCCAGCCAGGCCGGGTCGCACCAGCTCGGGCCGTGCAGCCCGGCCAGCGCGGTCACCGCGCGGCGCGCGGTCTCCTCGTCGCAGCCGGAGACCTGGTCGCCCTGCTGCGCGGGGTCGAGATCGTCGAGCAGCAGCACGTATTCGGAGCCGTCCGCGTTGATCGCGCTGTGGTGACAGCGCGGCACCGGCACGCTCGTGCGGTGCGCGACGCCCGCGTAGAACTCGACCTCGGCGAGGTAGCCGAGGGTGACCCCGGCGCGCACCGCGTCGTCCTGCGCGGGCAGCTTCGCCACCAGGGTGCGCGGGTGCCCGGCCGGCGCCGGGTAGTCGACGGTGAGCCGGTAGGTGGCGCCGGTCTGGCCGGTGCCGACCGGCGTGACGACCACGCGGTCGACGGCGACCGGGGTGGCGCCGCCGAGCACCGCGCCGAGCCAGCTCGGCGTCAGGTCGTCCGGGCCGTGCGGGATGGCTGGGGTCATGGTCGTCCTCCAAGACTGCACTGTAATGGCAACGGTACAACTTACCGTCACTTCCCGGTTTGCGGACCGGGTTAGCACGGAATGAGCTATAGTTAGCGCAACGGTAAGTGACACCGTATGCTCTCTGCGGGGAAGAGCTGCCGGATCGGCAAACAGAGCGGAAGAATGCGATGACGACCACTGACGTGCCGCAGCAGGGTGAGGCTGCGGCATCCCGGCAAATCGGCCGCTGGTTGCGCGGCTGGGTCGATCGACATCCCGGCACCGCGCTCGCCACCGTCGGTGGTCAATTCCTGCTCGGCGTACACACGGTGAAGTACCTCGTCCTCGACCTGCTCGCCGGGCGCTTCCCGTTCCGGGAGGCGGTGCGCCAGGGCGCCTTCATGGCCTCGACCGCGCTGCTGCCGACGATCTTCGTGGCGCTGCCGATCGGCGTGACGCTCTCGATCCAATTCGGCCTCCTGGCCGGGCAGGTCGGCGCCACCTCGCTGGCGGGCGCGGCGAGCGGGCTCGCCGTGATCAGGCAGGGCGCCCCGATGGTGGCGGCGCTGCTGATGGCGGCCGCGGTCGGCTCGGCCATCTGCGCCGACCTCGGCTCGCGCAAGATCCGCGAGGAGCTCGACGCCATGGAGATCATGGGCGTCTCGGTGATCCGGCGGCTGGTGGTGCCGCGCTTCGCCGCGGCGATCCTGGTCGGGGTCGGGCTCACCGGGGTGGTCTGCTTCGTCGGGTTCCTGGCCGGTTACGTGTTCAACGTGGTCGTGCAGGACGGCGCCCCCGGTAGCTTCGTCGCCTCCTTCGCCTCGTTCGCGACCGTCGGCGACCTGGTGCTGACCATCGTCAAGGCGGTGGTCTACGGCGCGATCGTCGCGGTGGTGGCCTGCGAGAAGGGGCTCACCACCCGGGGCGGCCCGGCCGGGGTCGCCAACGCGGTGAACTCGACGGTGGTCTCCTCGATCCTGCTGCTGATGGCGGTGAACGTGCTCTTCACCCAGCTGTACATGGTCTTCTTCCCGCGGCAGGGGCTGTGATGGCCGCCCCGTACCGGCCGCCGGGCACCAGGACCTTGGTGCTCGCCGGCGCCGCGCTCGGCGATTCCTTCCAGCGCCTCGGGCACATGCTGACGTTCTTCGTGCGGGCCGTCGCCGGGATACCGGTCATGTTCCGGCACTACCGCAAGCAGTTCATGACCGTGCTCTCCGACATCACCTGGGGCAACGGCTCGCTGGTGGTCGGCGGCGGCACCGCGGGGGTGGTGATCGTGCTCGGCGCGGCCGGGGGCGCCATCGTCGGGCTGGAGGGGTACAACGCGCTGCATTTGCTCGGGATGGAGCCAGCGGTCGGGCTGATCGCCTCCACCGCCTCGACCAGGGAGCTGGCGCCGATCATGGCCTCGCTGGCCTTCGCCGCGCAGGCCGGGTGCCGCTTCACCGCGCAGCTCGGTGCGATGGGGATCGCCGAGGAGATCGACGCCATGGAGTCCATGGCGGTGCACGCCATCCCGTTCCTGGTGACGACCCGGCTGGTGGCCTCGGTGGTCGCGGTGATCCCGCTCTACCTGGTGTGCCTGGCCGCCAACTACCTGGCGGTCGAGCTCGTGGTCGCGAGCTCGGGCGGGCTCTCGACCGGCACCTACCAGCACTACTTCCAGCTCGTGCTGACCGGCCCCGACATTCTCTACTCGCTGCTCAAGACGGTGGTGTTCGTGCTGCTCACCTCGACCCTGCAGTGCTACTACGGCTTCTACGCCGCCGGTGGGCCGCAGGGGGTCGGGATCGCGGCGGGCCGCGCCATGCGGGCCGCGATCTCGGTGATGATCGTCGTCAATCTGCTGCTGACCGTTGCCATCTGGGGCATCGGGACCAGCGCCCGGCTGGGTGGGTGAGGCCGTGCCGGTGATTCTGGACAAGGACGGGCGCGGCCCGTCGGTGACCGCGCTGATCGTGCGCGGGGTCGTGCTGCTGCTGCTGATCACCGGCGGGGTCGGCGCGGTGCTGCTGAAGTCGGCGGGCCGGTTCGAGGAGCGGGTGGAGGTGGTCGCGCTGCTCGAGCAGCTCGGCGACGGGCTGCCGCCGCGCTCCGACGTGAAGTTCCGCGGCGTGCTCGTCGGCACCGTCTCCGCGGTCCGGCCCGCGACCGGCTCGGAGCCGAATCAGGTTCTGCTGCAACTCGACCCGGTCTACGCGCCGGGCATTCCGGCGAACGTGACCGCGCGGGTGGTGCCCAGCAACCTGTTCGCCGTCTCCTCGGTGCAGCTGGTGGACAACGGGCCCGCCCCCGCGCTCACCGCGGGCGCCGAGATCGCGCAGGACCGCAGCCTGTCCACGGTGCAGCTGCAGACCGCGCTGACCAAGCTGCGCGACATCCTCGCCGCGAGCGCGCGGGTCGGGCAGAGCGACGTGGTCGGGGTGCTCACCACCGTGGCCGAGGCCACCGACCGCCGCGGCGCGGAGCTGGTGCAGACCGGCGCGCAGCTCGATCGGATCACCCGCGAGTTCGGCGCGCTGGTCGCCCCGCCCGGCTCGGCCTCCACGCTCGGCGCGCTGACCGAGTCGGTGCGCGGGCTCGCCGACGCCGCCCCCGAGCTGCTGGACACCCTGCACCACGCCGTGCTGCCCATGCAGGCCCTCGCCGAGCACGAGCAGCGGCTGCTCGACCTGGTCGGGGCGGGCACCGGCACCCTCGGCACCGTGAACGGCGGGCTGGAACGCCACGGCGACCAGCTGACCGGGACGATCGACCAGTTCGCGCCGGTCATGGACGTGGTGGCCGCGGGCTCGCCGAGCTTCACCGGGATCGTGGGCAGCATCAGGCACTTCGCGGACAAGTGGTTCGCCGAATTCTGGCGTCCCGATATCCAGAACGGCATCGGCAAATTCCAGATCCGGCTCTCCGCGGACACCCCGTACGTGCGAGCCGACTGCCCGCGCTACGGCGCCCTCGAGGGGCCGAGCTGCCACACCGCGCCGCTGGAGCCCTACGTCGCGCCGCCGCCACCGGGGTACGAGCCGGTGGCGCCGAGCCCGGAGTTGAGCGAGCTGATCACCCGGCTGCTCGGCGGCAATGCCGACGGCGCCGACCGGCTGCTGGGCGGGTTGCTCGGCACGCTGCCCAGGGAGGGGGACCGGTGACCGGTTTCCGCCGCTCGGCGGTCGGGCTGAGCCTGTTCCTCGTGGTGTCGTTCGCGCTCATCTGGATGACCTTCGTGACCCTGAACCGCGGCGTCGACGGCGAAACCCGTTCCTATACAGCGCTGTTCAGCGACGTGACCGGGCTGCGGACCGGCGACGACGTCCGGATGGCCGGGGTGCGGGTGGGCCGGGTCGACGCCGTCGACCTGGACGGCACCACCGCGCGGGTCCGCTTCCGGGTCGATTCGGGGCAGTCGCTCTACCGCGACACCGTCGCCTCGATCACCTACCAGAACGTCATCGGCCAGCGCTACGTCGGCCTTGCCCGCGGCCCGGTGCCGGACGCCACCCGGCTCGCCGACGGCGCCGAGCTCGGGCTCACCAACACCGAGCCGTCCTTCGACCTGTCGGCGCTGCTCAACGGGTTCGAGCCGCTGTTCGCCGGGCTCGACCCGGCCCGGGTGGACGACCTGACCGCCGCCCTGGTGCGGGCGCTGCAGGGCGACGCCGGTTCGCTCACGGTGCTCATCGAGCAGATGTCGGCCCTGGCGCAGTCGCTGGCGGGCCCGGACCAGGTACTCGGCGCGGTCATCACCAACCTGAACACAGTGGTCGGCGGGCTCGCGCTGCGCAGCGGCGACCTGCGCACCCTGATCAGCCGGACCCGCACCCTGGTCGACGGCCTGGCCAGGCACCGCGCGGAATTCCTCGACACGCTGTCCGACACCGCCGCGGTCACCGCCAGGATCGCCACCATCGTCGAGCAGGACCGGCCCGCGCTGGACGGCATGCTGCGCCGGGAGCCGGGCTTCACCCGGCACTTCCTGGACAACAAGGACCAGTTCGCCTATCTCGGATTCAACCTCCCCGCGCTGCTCAAGGGCATCGCGCGGGTGAGCCAGGAGGGTTCGCACTTGAACGTCTATCTCTGCAACCTGAACTTCACCGCACTGCCGGCGCTGTCGCAGGTCATTCCCGGCATCGTGGCGCTGGCCTCGCCGAGCGGGACCGCCCAGCAGTCCCCGATCTGCCGGTGACCGGGATGGCGACGCGGTCGCAGTGGTGGCGGGTGCCGACCCCGTTCGGGCCGCGCACGATCGGCGCGCTCGCGCTCGCCACCCTGGCCGCCGTGCTGCTCGCGGCGCTCGGCGTCAACACGCTGGGGCCAGGGCAGCGCAGCTACGAGTTCGAGTTCGCGCAGGCGGCCGGGCTCAGCGTCGGGGACCGGGTGACCGTGGCAGGCGTCGGGGTCGGCACCGTCACCGAGCAGGAGCTCGCCGGTGACCACGTGCTGGTCACCGCGCGCATCGAGGACAGCGTCCGGGTCGGCGCCGACACCCGCGCGGCCATCAAGCTGACCACGCTGCTCGGGGCCCGCTACCTGGAGCTGAGCCCGGCCGGGGACGGCGCGCCGCCGGACGACCGCATCCCGCTGTCGCACACCAGCGTTCCCTACGACCTGCAGCAGGCGCTGGAGAACGCCGCCACCACCTTCGACCAGGTCGACGCCGCCCAGATCGGGCGCTCGCTCGACACGCTCGCCACCCAGCTCGACGGGCTGCCCGCCGTACTGCCCGAGGTGCTGGCCAACGTCCGCTCGCTGGCCACGCTGCTCGGCGACCGCCGCGCCGACCTCGGCTCGCTGCTCGCCGGGGTCAGGGAGCTCAGCACCGTCCTGCGCGACCAGCAGGACGACCTGGCCACGGTCGCCACCGTCGGCCGGGACCTGCTGCGCGACATCGTGGCCCGCCGCGACGTGCTCACCGGGCTGATCGGGGCGGTCACCCGGCTGGTGGAGCAGGTGCGCGGGCTGGTGGTGGACGACCGGGCCCGGATCGACGAGCTGGTGGCCGGGCTCGGCGGGCTGCTCGGCAGCCTCGCCAGGCACCAGGATCTGCTGCGTTCGACGCTGGAGATCCTGCCGGTGCCGGTGCGCAACCTGACCAATGCCTCCGGCACCGGCAACGACGTCGACTTCACCGCCCCGGCCGGCGTGCTGGTCGACTCCTGGATGTGCGCGCTCTCCGGCCGCGCCGACGGGCTGAACCTGCCCCCCTACTTCGGAGACTGCCGATGAGCGCGTTGCTGCGGGTCCTCGCCCTGATCGTCCTCGTCGTCGCCGCGGGAGGTTGTGCCGGCCCCCGCGGCGACGACCGGATCGAGGTCGTCGCGGCCTTCGACAACAGCGCCGGGCTCTACGTCGGCAATGCCGTCGCCGTGCTCGGCATGCCGGTCGGGAAGGTCACCGCGATTACGCCACGCGGGGATCACGTCGACGTCGCCATGGAGCTCGACGCCGACGTGCCCGTTCCCGCCGACGCCACCGCCGTCATGCTCTCCACCTCGGTGCTCACCGACCGGCACATCGAGTTCACCCCGCCCTACCGGGGTGGGCCGGCGCTCGCCGACGGCGCCCGGATCGCGCCCGACCGCACCCGCACCCCGGTCGGGATCGACAAGCTGGTCGGCGCCGCCGAACGGATGTCGGGCGAGCTCGGTGGCGACGGCGCCGGGAACGGCCCCATCGCCCGGCTGCTCGAGGTCGCCGCCGCCAGCACCGACAGCCGCGGCGCCGACATGCGCGCCACCCTGGACGAACTCGCCCGCGCGCTCCAGGTCGGCGCCGACGGCGGTGCGCAGACCCGCGACACCGTCACCGCGATCGTGAACCAGCTCTCCGAGCTGACCGGGGCCGCGGCCCGCAACGAGCAGGTCATCGCCGAGTTCGGCACCTCCGCCGGGCAACTCGGCGACGTGCTCGCCGACCTCGAGATCGGCTCCGGCGACACCGGCGCGCAGCTGACCGCGCTGCTCACCGAGGCCGAACAGCTGCTCACCGCGAACCGGGAGCCGCTGCGCGCCACCACCGCCGACGCCGACGCGGTGCTCGGCGCGGTCGCCGAGTACCGCGACCAGGTCGCCGAGTTCCTCGACCTCACCCCGATGCTGCTCGCCAACGGCTACAACGCCGTCGACATCCCGAACCGGGGCTTCCGGGTGCGGGCGCTGCTGGACAAGGTCTTCTTCGACGGCCAGATGGTCAAGGAGGTCTGCAATATCCTCGGCCTGCGCCAGCTCGGCTGCGCCACCGGCACCCTGCGGGACTTCGGCCCCGACTTCGGAATCAGCGACCTGCTCGAGGCGATGGCGACGGTGCCGCGATGATCACCAGGACCGCCGTGCTCGCGCTCTGCCTGCTGACCGCGGGCTGCGGGGTCGGGCTGCAGGACGTGCCGCTCGCCCCGCCGGGCACCGGGTCCGGCTACACCCTGCGCGCCACCTTCGCCAGTGCGCTGAACCTGCCCGACCGAGCCGCGGTGCGGCTGCTCGGCGCCGAGGTCGGCGAGGTGCGGCGGATGGAGGTGCGCGACTACACCGCCGTCGTCACGCTGCGCATCGACGAGGGCGTGCGGCTCCCGGTCGGCACCGGCGCCGAGCTGCGCACCGCGACCCCGCTCGGGGACGTCTTCGTCGCGCTCACCCCGCCCGCCGCCGCGGGCCCGGAGGTGCTGCGCGACGGCGACGAGATCCCGCGGGCCGCGACCCGCGCCGCCGCCACCGTGGAGGAGCTGCTGACCACCGCCGCCCTGCTCGTCAACGGCGGCGCCATCCGCAACCTCACCGATGTCGTCGACGGGCTCGGCGGCGCCGTCGGCGCCAAGGGCGAGCGGCTCGACGCCCTGCTCGACCAGTCGACGACCCTGGTGCGGACGCTCTCCGCGCGCTCCGGCGAGATCCAGGCGGCGCTGGCCGAGACCGCAAGGCTCACCGGCGAACTCGCCGGACGGCAGCCGGATATCGACGGCTTCCTCACCGCCGCCGGCCCCGCGCTGGAGACCGCGGACGCCGCGGCGCCCCGCGCGCTGGAGCTGATCCGGGTGCTCGACGCGCTCAGCGGCGAACTGTCCGCGCTGCCCGGCATCCGGGGCGACTCCGTCGGGCTGGTCGCGAACCTGGACCGGATCGCCGCCGAGCTGAACAACGCCGCCACCAGCCCGGACGCCAGCCTCGCCACGCTCAACGCCATGCTCCCCACGCTGCTGAAGCTGACCAACAGCACGTCGGCGCACGGCAATATCGACCTGGAGGACTTCGCGGTGGGGTCGCTCCCGGATTTCGCGCACGAACCCGACCCCGGCAGCCGCATCCCGGACGGCGGCGACCTGAGCTCCATCGTCGGCAGCCTCACCTACACGCTGCTGAAGCTGCAGGACCGGCTGAACGGGGCGGGCCGATGAGCGCGATCGTGGAGCTCCCGGCCCGCGCGCTGCTGGCCGCGGTGCGGGCGCTGGTGCCGCATCGGCTCGCGCTCTCCGCGGCCGGGCTGGCGGTGACGCTGGTCGTCGCGGGCGGCTACCTCACCTTCGGCGCGCTCGGCGCCGACCCGGCCGCCGAGACCTTCACCGTCCGGGTCCGGCTCGCCGAATCCGGCGGGCTGCTGCCCGGGCAGGAGGTGACGGTGCGCGGCTTCCCGGTCGGCGAGGTCCGCGCGATCCACCTGGAGGGCGGCGGGGTCGTCGCCGAGGCCGAGATCGATGCCGCGTACCCGATACCGGACGACGGCGCCGTCCAGGTCGTCGACCTCTCCACCGCGGGCGAGCAGTACCTGGACTTCCGGCCCACCCGCTCGACCGGCCCCTACCTGGGCGACGGCTCGGTGATCGGGCCGGAGCGCACCGCGACCCCGGTCCCGCTGTGGCGGCTGCTCGGAACCCTCGACTCCACCCTCGCACAGGTGGATCCGCGCCGGCTGGAGGCCATGGTGGCCGAGCTGGGCGCGGGCCCGGAGGCGCCGCGCAAGCTGGGCGACATCGTGCGGGGCGGGATGTTCCTGGTGGCCACGCTCGACTCGGTGCTGCCGCAGACGGTCGCGCTGATCCGCGATACCGCCGTGGTCTCGTCCACGGTCGCGGGCGGTACCGACGAGCTGCGCGCGCTGGCCGCCGACACCGCGCAGACCATGCGGGGTGTGGAGGCGAAGACCGGCGGCTACGTCCGGCTGCTCGACACCGCGCCCGGCACGCTGGCCGCGGTGGACGCGGTGCTCGCCGCCAGCGGGCCGTCGATCGTCGGGCTGCTCACCGGGCTCTCCACGCTGGCCGAGGTGACGAACTCCCGGGTGCCCGCGCTGCAGGAGTTCTTCTTCCCGGCCCAGCGCGCCGGGTCGGCGCTGGACGCGCTCTCGGTGATCATGCGCGACGGCGGCATCTGGGGGCTGGTGAACCTCTACCCGCGCTACTCCTGCGACTACGACGTCCCCCGGCACGCGCCCTCGGTGCCCGACTACGCCGAGCCCTACCTCTACACCGGGTGCCCGGCGCACGACCCGTCGATCCTGGTGCGCGGCGCGAACAATGCCCCGCGCCCGCCGGGCGAGCCGATCCCCGGCCTCGCCCCGCCCGGCGCCGACCCGCACACCACCGCGGGCCCCGCCCCCGTCGGGCCATGGACCATCCCGCTGCCGATCGACGACACCCGCGACACCGTGCAACCGCCGCGCTGAACCCGAGGAGACCCGATGTCGAAGAACACCAGCACCGCCGAGCCGGCCGACGCTTCCGCGCCGCCCGCGGAAGCGGAGGCGCCGTTCGTGATGCCGAGCAAGGGCAAGCTGCTGCTGCTCGTGCTGGTGGCGACCCTGCGGCGCTTCGCGCTGCCGATCGTCGCGGCGGTGGCGGTCGCGGCACTGGTCGCGGTGGCGATCCTGGCTTGGCAGCTGCGCGAGCAGCGCGCCGTCGATGACGCCGCCGCCGCGGCGCTGGACGCCGCCCGTGCCTACGGCACCACCCTGACCAGCGTCGATTCCAACAATCTCGACCAGGGCTTCGCCGCGGTCCTGGACGGCTCGACCGGCGAGTTCAAGGACATGTACTCCCGCTCCAGCGGCCAGCTGCGGCAGCTGCTGGTAGACAACAAGGCGACAGGGCAGGGCACCGTGCTCGACGCCGCGGTGAAATCGGCGACCGAGACGAAGGTCGAGGTGCTGCTCTTCATCGACCAGACGGTGACCAATGCCGCCGCCCAGGACCCGCGGGTGGACCGCAGCCGGGTGGCCATGACGATGGAGCTGGTCGACGGCCGCTGGCTCGCCAGCCGGGTCTACCTGCCGTGATCCCGGATTCGAAAATCCCGGCGGCGGAATGTGCTTCGTTTGCTAACGGTGGGGTAACGGTTGTGACTACGGTCGAACCGCTCGTCTTTGCCGATATAGGGAGTGTCGTTCTGTGACACGCAAGATTCTCGTTTCCGCTCTCGCCGTTCTCGGTGTCCTGCTGGTGGCCGCGGCCGTGCTCGCGCCCGGACAGTTACGGGACTCCGCGGTGCGGGTGCCCTCGGATTTCACCCAGGAGACCGTGCTGGCGGGCACCGCGAGCCTGCTCGACCGGTCCAGCGTGATGGTGCCGGGGCCGCTGAAGGTGGACGACGGGACCGAGATCCGCATCGACACCACGACGAAGGCCGAATCGAGCACCGACAGCGGTGATCTCGTGGTGCGCACCGAGGCGCGCGGCGTCACCGGCGCCGGCACCGAGTTTCACAGCGCGATCGACGTCGTGACCGTCGACCCCGGCACCAGGATCGCCGTCGCCGCACCGGAATCGACCATGCAGGCCCCCGCGGCCGCCACCGCCAAGCCGACGCCCGCGCGCACGGGCACCTACTGGACCTTCCCGGCCGACACCGCGCGCAGTGACTACTCGTACTTCGACACCGCCACCCTGACCCCGGTGACGGCCAGGTACCTCGATGCCGACCGGGAGATCGAGGGGCAGCAGGTGCTGCACTTCCGCTTCGAGGTGACCGACTACGACATGGCGGGCTCACCCGCGAACAGCCAGCCGGCGCGGCTCCCGCTGCCCGCGTCCAAGTGGGGGCTGCCGGGTGACGAGCTGATCGTCGGGAACCTGTACTACACGCTGGTGCAGGACATGTGGGTGGAGCCGGAGACCGGGTCGGTCCTCGACACCGTCGTCCAGCCGACCTCGTACTTCGCCTCCGCGCCCGGCGATCCGAACAAGGTCGTGGTGTACGCGGGCGAGCTGCGGTTCACCCCGGAGACGGTGGCGTCGCTGGCGCGGACCGCGCAGGACGGGCGGGACTCGCTGCGCCTGGTCTTCGTCTACGTGCCGATCGGCGTCGCAGTCGTGGGCGTGCTGCTCGTGCTCTTCGCCGTTTACCTCGCGGTGCGCGGCAGGCGCCCCGGCTCCGGCGGCGGAACCGCCGGAGCGGCACCGGCCACCGCGACGGAGGATCGGCCGGATCCCGTCTCGGCCGGCAGCTGAGTTCCCGGCGGAAAGCCGCGACGCGGCCGGTAGCTGAGTTACCGGCCGCGGGGGACCCGCGCGGCGGGCGCCGGGGGGATCGAGCCGGCGTGCGGCTCAGAGCCGGTAGTCGGTGAGGACCCCGCGGGCGATGATCCGCTTCTGGATCTCGCTCGTCCCCTCACCGATGAGCAGGAACGGCGCCTCGCGCATGAGCCGCTCGATCTCGTACTCGGAGGAGTATCCGTAGCCGCCGTGGATGCGGAACCCGGCCTGGGTCACCTCGTTGCAGAACTCACTGGCCAGGTACTTCGCCATCCCGGCGGCCACATCGCTGCGCTCCCCGGAGTCCTTGAGCCGCGCCGCGTTCACCATCATCAGGTGCGCCGCCTCCACCTTGGTCGCCATCTCGGCCAGGGCGAACTCGATGGCCTGGTGCTGCACGATGGGCTTGCCGAAGGCCGAGCGCTGCTGGGCGTAGCGCGCCCCGAGCTCGAAGGCGCGGATGGCGATCCCGCAGGCGCGAGCCGCGACATTCACCCGCCCCACCTCGATCCCGTCCATCATCTGCTTGAACCCGCTGCCCGGCGCCTCGCCGAGCACGGTGTCGGCGGGCGCGCGGTACCCGTCGAGCAGCAGCTCGGTGGTGTCGATGCCCTTGTAGCCCATCTTGTGGATGCGCCCGGGAATCGTGAGCCCGGGCGCGACCTCGCCGAGCCCTGCGGGTTTCTCGATGAGGAACGCGGTGAGGTTGTCGTGCGGGCGCTCGTTGCCCTCGTCGGTGCGGACGAGCACCGCGACCAGGGTGGCGGTGGAGCCGTTGGTGAGCCACATCTTCCTGCCGTCGATGGTGTATCCGTCGTCCTCCCCGCGCACTGCCTTGGTGCGGATCGCGGCCACGTCCGAGCCGAGTTCCGGTTCGGACATGGAGAACGCCCCCCGTACCTCCCCGGTCGCCATCCGGGGCAGGAACCGCTCCTTCTGCGCGGCCGTACCGTGCCGCTGCAGCAGGTAGGCGACGATGAAGTGGGTGTTGATCACGCCGGAGACGCTCATCCAGCCGCGCGCCAGCTCCTCCACGCACAGCGCGTAGGTGAGCAGCGATTCGCCGAGCCCGCCGTACTCCTCGGGGATCATGAGCCCGAACAGCCCCAGCTCGGCCATCCGGTCCACGATGGCCTGCGGGTAGGTGTCGGTGTGCTCGAGTTCCTGGGCGACCGGGATGATCTCCTTGTCCACGAAGGTGCGGACGGTGGCGAGGATGTCGGTCTGGATATCGGTCAGGCCGTGGGTCTGCGCGAGTTTCACGAGGGGTTCCGTTCCTGCAGCAGGGCTTCGGTGTCGGCGCCGAGCAGCGGCGCCGGGCGGGCGGGGGAGTGCGCGCCGTCCACCGTCATCGGTGAGCCGGGTGCGGGCAGGTCGCCGATGCCCGGCTGGTGCACGGTGGTGAAGAGCGGGTTGCCGGTGACGCGGGGGCTGTCGACCAGTTCCAAGAAGGTGCGGTAGCGGTCCCACAGCAGCGAGGTCCCGCTCAGCGCCTCCTCGATCTCGGGGCCGGTGCGCTCGCGGAACCAGGGGGTGAAGAGCCCGGTGAGCACGTCGCGGTGCCGGTAGCGGTCGCCCTCGTCGGCGAAGTCGGCGTCCAGGGCTTTCGCCAGCGCGTCGACGGCGGCCGTGGTGCCGGTGAGGGCGACGAGATCGGCGAAGTGCCGTGCGGTGAGCGCGACGATCATGAAGGTGGCGCCGTCGGCGGCGGTGAACGGGGCGCCGTACTGGCCGAAGAGCGCGTTGCCGATGCGGGGGCGTTCGGCCCGGTTCACCGCCGCCTCGCCGAGGAAGCCGAGGTGGCCGGCGATCGCCAGGGCCACGTTCTCCAGCGGGAGCACGATCCGGCTTCCGGCACCGGTGGCGTCGCGGTGGCGCACGGCGGCGGTGATCGCCAGCGCCGCGTAGAGCCCGCAGGCGACATCCCAGGCCGGCAGTACGTGGTTGACCGGGCCCTCGTGCTCCGCCGGGCCGGTGACGAGCGGGAAGCCGGTCGCGGCATTGACGGTGTAGTCGACGGCGGTGCCGCCGTCGGCCCGGCCGGTGATCTCCAGGTGGATGAGATCGTCCCGCAGTGCGCGGATGGCGTCGTAGCCGTGCCAGGGCCGGGCGGCATTGGTGAGCACGATGCCGCTGCCGTCGGTGATCAGCCGGAGCACCGACGCCCGGCCCTCTGTCGAGCGCAGATCGACAGTCACCGAGCGCTTGCCCTTGTTCAACCCGGTCCAGTACAGGCTCTCGCCTTCGGCGGTGAGCGGCCAGCGCCGGTAGTCCGGGCCGCCGCCGAGCGGGTCCACCCGAATCACCTCGGCGCCGAGCTGGGCCAGGGTCAGCCCGGCCAGCGGTGCGGCGACGAAGCTGGATATCTCGACGATTCGGAGCCCCGCCAGTGGAGCCGCGGCGGCAGCGCCGTGCCCGGGATCCGCAGGCACGCTGTCGGCGGGTGCGCTCACAGCACGACCAGGGTGCGGGTCTCGGCGACGCAGGCCGGTTTGGCGCTGCCCTCGTTCTCCACCGTCCAGCGCAGGGTCAGCATCACCCGTTCCGCGCCCGCCTCGACCTCGGTGATGGTGGCCGACGCGCGAATCCTGCTGCCCGCCGGAACCGGTGCGGGGAACCGCACGCTGTTGCTCCCGTAGTTGATCCGCGCACTGCCGAACTGCAGCGAGAACAGATCGCGGCCGAGCAGCGGCAGCAGCGAGAGGGTGAGGTACCCGTGCGCGATGGTGCCCCCGTAGGGCCCGTCGGCCGCGCGCGCGGGGTCGACGTGGATCCACTGGTCGTCGCCGGTGGCGGCGGCGAAGGTGTCGATCCGCTCCTGGTCGACGGTCAGCCACTCGCCGGGGCCGATGACCGTGCCGACGGCGCTGCGCAGACTCTCGATCGATCGGAATATCCGCATGTCAGCTCACCTTCTCGAAGACGGCGGCCAGCCCCTGCCCGCCGCCGATGCACATGGTCTCCAGCCCGTACCGCAGGTCGCGGCGGTGCAGTTCGCGGGCCAGGGTGGCCAGCATCCTGGTGCCAGTGGCGCCGACCGGGTGGCCGAGCGAGATGCCGGAGCCGTGCACATTGAGCCGGTCCAGGTCGTCCGCACCGAACTTCCACTCGCGCAGCACCGCGAGCGCCTGGGCGGCGAAGGCCTCGTTCAGCTCGATCAGGTCGATGTCGGCCAGGGTGAGCCCGAGCTGCCGCAGGGCGGCGTCGGTCGCGGGCACCGGCCCGATGCCCATCACGTTCGGCTGCACCCCGGCGACCGCCCAGGCGGCGAGCCGGACCAGCGGGGTGAGCCCGAGCCGGTCGGCGGTGGCGCGGGTGGTGACCAGGCAGACCGCGGCGGCGTCGTTCTGGCCGCTCGAGTTGCCCGCCGTCACCGTGGAATCCGGGTCGATCCGCAGCCGGACCGGCTTCAGCCTGGCCAGCGCCTCCAGGGTGGTGTCGGCGCGGGGATGTTCGTCGGTGTCGACCGTGCCGACCGGGATGATCTGCTCGGCGGCGGCGCCGGATTCGATGGCGGCCACCGCATTGCGGTGTGAGCGCAGCGCGAGTTCGTCCTGCTCCGCGCGCGGGATGGCGTACTCGCGGCGCAGGTTCTCGGCGGTCTCCAGCATGCCGCCCGGTACCGGGTAGTCCTTGCCGCCCGCGGTCTCCCGCGCCCGGACCAGGCCGTCGTGCATGGTGACGCCGGTGCGCGCGGCGCCCCAGCGGATGTCGGTGGAGTAGAACGGGACATTGCTCATGCTCTCCGCGCCGCCGGCCACCACGACCTCGTTGGCGCCGCTGCCCACCTGCAGCACCGCCTGGATCACCGACTGCAGCCCGGAGCCGCAGCGCCGGTCCAGCTGCATGCCGCCCACCGTGACCGGGAGCCCGGCGTCCAGCGCCACCACCCGGCCGAGCGCCGGTGCCTCGCTGTTCGGGTTGCAGTTGCCGAGGATCACGTCCTCGATCAGCTCGGGGGCGATGCCGGTGCGCTCGAGCAGGCCGCGCAGCGCGACCACGCCGAGCTCGGCGGCGGTGTGCGCGGCGAGCGCGCCGCCGTAGCGGCCGACGGGGGTGCGGACGGGTTCGCAGATGACGACTTCACGCATGGGGGTCGGGCTCCGGGGGTGCGAAGGCGGCGGTGAGCACCGCGTGGATGGTGGAATCGGCGCCGATGGCAGTTCTTTCGGCTTCCGGTGTTGCCGGGGCGCCGAGGCGGACCGGGGCATCGGATGCGCCGTCCTCCCCGGCGAGCGGGACGCTGCGGGGACCGAGCCCGATGGTGCTGCCGCAGAAGATCGGGGCGAGATTGCGGTGCCGCAGCAGGACCGGCGGGCGGGGGGCGTCGACGCGCAGCGTCTCGGCCAGCGCCAGGGTGGTGAGCGGGCCGTGCACGACCAGCCCGGGGTACCCCTCGACGCCGGTGGCGTACGGCCAGTCGTAGTGGATGCGGTGCGCGTTCGCGGTGGCGGCGCTGAACCGCATGAGCACGACCGGATCGGTGCGCAGCTCCCAGGCCCCGGCACCGAGCCGGGCCAGCGCCGCTCCGACCGGCTCGAAGGTGGGCGGCGGGGGAGCGGTACCAGGGATGGCCGCCTCCCGGTAGAGGAGATCCTGTCGCTCCACAACCGTGCCGTCCGCGCCGCTCAGCGTGATCTCCACGACCACCGCGACGAGCCGCCCGCTGCGCCCCTGCTTCGGCGTCACCGAGAGCACCCGCGCCTCGCGGCGAACAGTCTCACCGACCGTGAGCACCCCGCTGAACCGCACCTCACCACCGGCGAACATCCGCCGCGGCAACTCCACCGGCGGCAGGAAGCTCCCGCGCCGCGGATGCCCGTCCGACCCGGTCTCGGCGGCCGCAGGCCACCTCGGCAGCGCCACCCAGTGCCACAGCGGCGGCAGCGGATCGCCGACGCCCACCGGCGGCGCCCCGGAGCCGAGCAGCGCGGTGAGCGCCCCCACCGGCCCCGGGTCCAGATATTCCTCGCTGACGACGGTGTGCGGCTCCCAGCTCACATGAACCGCCCGCCGGTCACTTCCAGCGCGGTCCCGGTCATGTACGAGGACAGATCCGAGGCCAGGAACAGCGCCACCCCGGCCACCTCGGCGGGCTCACCGGCCCGGCCGAGCGGGATCTCCGCCATCTTCTGATCCCAGACCTTCTCCGGCATGGCGGTCGTCATCGGAGTGCGGATGAGCCCCGGCTGGATGGCATTGACCCGGACGTTGAACCGGGCCACCTCCTTGGCAGCTGCCTTGGTCAACCCGACGATCCCTGCCTTGGCGGCGGAGTAGTTGGTCTGCCCCGCCAGCCCGACCTTGCCCGAGAGCGACGAGAGATTCACGATGCTCCCCCTGCCCTGCTCGCGCATGATCGCCGCGGCCAGCCGGGTGCCGTGCCAGGTCCCCTTGAGGTGCACGGCGATGACCTGGTCGAACTGCTCCTCGGTCATGGTGCGCATGGTGGCGTCGCGGGTTATGCCGGCGTTGTTGACCATGACGTCGAGCGCGCCGAACTCGGTGACCGCGACGTCCAGCAGCGCTGCCACGTCGTCGGCGGAGGTGACATCGCACCGCACCGCCCGGGCGGCATCGGCGCCGAGCCGCTCGGCGGCGTCCCCCGGCTCCAGATCGCCGATGACGACCGCGGCACCGTTGCGCACGAACGTCTCGGCGATGGCGAAGCCGATGCCCTGGGCGGCGCCGGTGACGACGGCGACCCGGCCTGCGAGAAGCGACATGGAAGTCCTTTCAGTACTGGGTGACGCCCTGGTCGACGGCGACGCTCGCCGCCGTCATGGCGCGGGACCGATCCGAGGCCAGCCAGTGCACGGTCTCGGCGATGTCCTCGGGCTCGGCCACCCACAGTGGCAGGAACGGAGTGATCATGTGCGCGAGTTGCGGGTTGGTCTCGATGGCGCGGCCGAGCGAGGCGACCATGTCGCCGGTGCCCATCGGGGTGTTGACCGCGCCCGGGTGCACGCTGTTCACCCGGATCCGGTGCTTGCCGAGCTCGGCGGCGAGCGCGCGGGCCATGCCGGTCACCGCGTGCTTGCTCGCGGTGTAGTGCACCATGAACGGCTGCATCTTGAGCCCGGCGGCGGAGCTGATCAGGATGATCGAGCCGCCGCGGTCGCCCGCGATGATGTGCGGCGCCCCGGCGCGCACGGTGTTCCAGACGCCGGTGACATTGATGTCGAGCGTGTCGCGGAAGGACTCGTCGGTGATGGCGTCCCAGGTCTGCGGGATGCTGATGCCCGCGTTGGCGACGATCACATCCAGCCGGCCCAGCTCGGCGACACCGGCGCCGACCGCCTCGCGCAGCGCCGCCGCGTCGCGCACATCCACCGCCGAGGCCAGGATGCGCCGCCCGGTGGCCTCGACCAGGCGCACGGTCTCGGCCAGGTCGTCCGGGGTGGGGGAGTCGTAGGGGACGGCGGGCGGCAGCGGCCCGGCGATGTCGACCGCGATGATGTCGGCGCCGTCGCCCGCCAGCCGCACCGCGTGCGCCCTGCCCTGGCCCCTCGCCGCCCCGGTGATCAGAACGACCCTGCCCTCGAGCTCGCCCGTCATTGCACTCCTCGATCGGTCCCGCCGCGGGCAAGCCCCGTGCCGTTCTGTATATAGTAAGCACAACGGTAAATGCTCCGGAAGCACTCCGCCGAGTCTGCGGCGGTGCTACGGTCTGTCTTACCGAAGGGTTATCCGTCCGCAAGGTCGCGCGGGCGTCGCTGAAGGAGTGCGCGGATGTCGCAGATCGTCGGTTTCGTCGGGGCGGGCCGGATGGGCAGGCCCATGGTGCGCCGGTTGCTCGATGCCGGGCACCGGGTGCGCGTGTTCGCGCGCCGCGACGAGGTCCGCGAGCGGCTGCGCGGGTGGGGCGCGGAGCTCGCGGCGACGCCCGCGGAGGTCGCGGACGGCGCCGACGCGGTGATCACCTGCCTGTTCTCCGACGACCAGCTCATCGAGGTGCTCGGCGGGGCGGAGGGCGTGCTCGCCGCCGCGGGCCCCGGCGTCCCGGTGGTCTCGCACAGCACCGGCACCGTCGCGACGGTGACCGCGCTCGCCGCCGCGCATCCCGGCGCCGGCGTCCTGCTCGACGGCCCGGTCAGCGGCACCGCCGACGATATCGCCGCCGGTCGGCTGACGGTGCTGCTCGGCGGGCCGGAGGAGACAATCGCCCGCGCGCTCCCGGTCCTCACCGCCTACGCCGACCCGGTCATCACCACCGGCGCGCTCGGCACCGCGCTCAGCGTGAAGCTGGTGAACAACGCGCTCTTCGCCGCCAATGCCCAGCTCGTGGCCGCGGCGGTGGCGGTAGGCGAGCAGCTCGGCACCTCCGGCGAGCAGCTGCTGGCCGCGCTGGCCAGGTGCAGCGGCGAGAGCTACGCCGCCAAAGCGGTGCGCACGACCGGCGGGCTGCCCGCCTTCACCGCCAATGCCGCCCCGTTCCTGCGCAAGGACGTGGCCGCGTGCCTCTCGGCGGCCGGGGACCTGGGGGTCGATCTCGGCGAGCTGGCCTCCGTCATCCGCACCGGCCCGCTCGAACTCGCCTGACCGCGAAAGGCTCGACGATGAACCTCCCCCTGACCGAGCCGGCGCCGGGCCTGGCCGGACCCCGCGAGCTCCTGGAACTGCAGCGCGCGGCTTTCCTGCGCGACGGGCCGCCGCCTGCCCAGGTCCGGCGCGAGCGGATCGACCGGCTGACCGCCATGGTGCTCGACAACGCCGACGCCTATGTGGAGGCGCTGGTCGCCGATTACGGCACCCGCTCGCCTACCGGCATCCGCTTCACCGAGATCGTCGGCATGCTCTCGGTCCTCGAGCACACCCGCGCGAACGTGCGGCGCTGGATGCGCTCCCGGAACCCGAGCCCGGCCGCGCGGCTGGCGGGCATCCGCGCCGAGGTGCAGCCGACGCCGCTCGGCGTGGTCGGCATCGTCGGTCCGTGGAACTTCCCGCTCAACCTGGTCATCCTGCCCGCCGCGGCCGCCTTCGCGGCGGGCAACCGGGTGATGATCAAGATGTCCGAGGTCACCGCGCGGACCGCCGAGCTCACCGCGCGCCTGGCCGCCGAGTACTTCGACCCGGCCGAGCTGGCGGTGGTCACCGGCGGGCCCGACGTCGCCGCCGCCTTCACCGCGATGCCCTTCGACCACCTGTTCTTCACCGGCTCGCCGCGCGTCGGGCAGCTCGTGGCGCGGGCGGCGGCGGAGAACCTGGTCCCGGTCACCCTGGAATTGGGCGGCAAGAACCCGGTCGTGGTCGGCCGCGCCGCCGATATCGGCCGGGCGGCCCGGCGGATCGCGCGGGCCAGGATGGTCAACGGCGGCCAGGTCTGCGTCTGCCCCGACTACGTCTTCGTGCCGGAGGAGCACTTCGCCGCGTTCACCGGCGCGCTCCGCACCGAACTGCGCACGCTCTACCCGGCGATCCAGGACGACGCCGACTACACCGCCAGCGTCGACCGCGCCAACTACGACCGGGTGCTCGGGCTGATCGAGGATGCCCGCGCCCGCGGCGCCGAGGTCGAATCGCTGGCCCCGCCGCACGAGCCCGAGGCCGACCCGGTCACCCGCAAGATCGCGCCCACCCTGATCACCGGTGTCACCGACGACATGCGGGTGGCGCAGGAGGAGGTGTTCGGGCCGGTGCTCGCGCTGCGGCCCTACGGCGCGCTCAGCGAAGTGACGGAGTACGTCTCCGCCCGCCATTCGCCGCTGGTCGCCTACTGGTTCGGCCCGGACGACGCCGAGTTCCGCACCTTCCTCCGGCACACCCGCACGGGCGGCGTCGCGCGCAACGACTTCGCCATCCACATGTTCCCCAGCGACGCCCCCTTCGGCGGCGTCGGCCACAGCGGCATGGGCGCCTACCACGGCAAAGCCGGATTCGACACCTTCAGCCACCACCGCACCGTCGTCGGCTCCGCGCTGCCGTTCCCGGTGACCGCGCTGGCCGCGCCACCCTTCACCCCGTTCCTGCGCAACGGCGTCGGCCTGGCGCTGCGCGCCGCCGCCTTCCGCACCCGCCGCCGGCTCGGCCGATGAGCACCCCCGACCTCGAGGAGACAGCAGTGTCCCGCTCCGTGACCACCGAGTTCACCCTCGTGCACACCGCCGACGTGGTGGCCGCGCAGATCCCCGACCGCGAACTGGTGGTGCACGGCGACCGCCGCTACACCTACGCGCAGATCGCCGAGCGCTCCCGCCGGCTCGCCGCCTTCCTACACGCGCAGGGCCTCGGCTGCCACCGCGAGCGCGGCGAGCTCGCCGGGCACGAGGTCGGGCAGGACCTGGTCGGCATCTACGCCTACAACGGCCCCGAGTTCGTCGAGGGCATCGTCGGTGCCCTGCGTGCTCGGGTGGCGCCGTTCAACGTCAACTTCCGCTACGTGCGTGACGAGCTGCGGCACCTGCTCGCCGACTCCGGCGCCACCGCCCTGATCTACCACGCCGCCTTCGCGCCCCGGCTGGCCGAGGTGCTGCCCGAGCTGCCGCACCTGCGGGTGCTCGTCCAGATCGCCGACGGGTCCGGCAATGCCCTGCTCGACGGCGCGATCGACTACGAGACCGCGCTGGCCTCGGCCGACCCTGCCGCGCTCCCGGTCGAGCCGACCCCGGACGACCTCTACGTGCTCTACACCGGCGGCACCACCGGCATGCCGAAGGGCGTGCTCTGGCGCCAGCACGACCTGTTCGTCGCCGCCTGCGGCGGGCGGGACATGAACACCGGCGCGGTGGTGGAGTCCTACGAGGTCATCGCCGAGCGGGTCGCGGCGAATCCCGGGCTCAAGCTGATGATCCTGCCGCCGCTCATCCACGGTGCCGCGCAGTGGGCGGCGCTGACCGCGCTGAGCTCCGGGCAGACCGTGGTGTTCCCGCCGACCGTGGAGCGCATCGACGCCGACGAGGTGGTGCGCACCATCGAGCGCGAGCGGGTCGCGGTGGTCACCCTGGTCGGCGACGCCATGGCCCGGCCGCTGCTCGCGGCGATCGAGTCCGGCATCGCCGACGTCTCCTCGCTGGTGGCGATCGGCAATGGTGGTGCCGTGCTGAGCCCCGCGCTCAAGGAGCGGCTGCTGGCCGCCAAGCCCGGGCTGGTGATCATCGACGGCGTCGGCTCGTCCGAGGGTGGTGCGCAGATGTCCCAGGTCTCCGCCGCCGGTGCGCCGTCCACCGGGACCTTCAGCGCGGGCCCCCACACGCGGGTGGTGGCCGAGGATCTCGGCTCGGTGCTGGAACCGGGGCACGAGGGGATCGGCTGGCTGGCCCAGCGCGGCTACGCACCGCTCGGCTACAAGGGCGACGCCGACAAGACCGCCGCGACCTTCCCGGTCATCGACGGCACCCGCTTCTCGCTGCCCGGCGACCGGGCCAGGCACCTCGCCGGTGGCGGGATCGAGCTACTCGGGCGGGACTCCATGACCATCAATACCGGCGGGGAGAAGGTCTTCGCCGAGGAGGTCGAGATCGCCCTGGGCTCGCACCCCGCGGTCGCCGACGTGATCGTTGTCGGCAGGCCGAGTCAGCGCTGGGGGCAGGAAGTGGTCGCGGTCGTCGCGCTCGCCGACGGTTCCGCCGCCACCCCCGAGGAGCTGACCGCGCACGCCGGGCAGAGCCTGGCCAGGTACAAGCTGCCCAAGGCGGTGGTTTTCCGGCCCGCGCTCACCCGCAGCCCGGCCGGCAAGCCCGACTACCGCTGGGCGCGGGAGCAGGTCACCGGGTAACCGCTTCTAGGGTTGGGCCCATGGCGGGAACCAAGGGCGGCAGGCCGCGCAGCGACCGGGCACATCTGGCGATCCTGGAGGCCACGCGCGACCTGGTGGCGGAGCGGGGGTACGAGGGCGTCACCATCGAGGCCATCGCCGCCGCCGCGGGCGTGGGCAGGCAGACCGTCTACCGCTGGTGGTCGTCCAAAGCCGCCGTGGTGACCGAGGCGGTGACCACGGGTGTCCTCGCGCCCGAGGCCGCCGCGCCCGCCGACACCGGTGACGTCCTGCACGATGTGCGGACCTGGTGGTCGGAGTACCAGCAGGCCGCCCACGACCCCGAGCTGGCGGCCATGCTGCGCGGGCTCGCGGCCGCCGCTGCGGAGAGCGCCACCGATGCTGAACGGCTCTACGAGCACATCACCGGGCCGCTGGAGCGTGCACTGGTCGCGCGGTTGCACGCTGCCGTGCGCGCCGGGCAGCTCCGGCCCGATGCCGAGATCGCCGCCGCCGCCGAGGCGCTCATCGCGACGCTGCTCTACCGGCTGCTCACCACCGCCGAGCGCGAGGCCGGCGCCGGGCTGGTCGACCTGCTGCTGAGCGGAATGCTCGTCCCGCCTTCCGCCGACGCGGCCGAGCGGGTAGCGTCCAGTAACGAGACATAATGTCTCGAAACCGAGGAAGGGTGGCGTCATGGTCGACGCAGAGGCGAACCGGGTCGCGATCGTCACCGGTGGTGCTGGTGGCATGGGGGTCGCCACGGCGGCGATCCTGGGCCGGGAGCAGACGGTGGTTCTCGCTGACGTCCGGGCGGAGCGGCTCGAGTCCGCGGTCGCCGGGCTGGCGGAGCGCGGCGTCACCGCGGTGCCGGTTACCTGCGATGTCACCGATCCGGCGGCGGTCGAGCGGCTCTTCGAGACCGCGGCGGGGCTCGGGGTGCTCGAGGCTGTGGTGCACACCGCCGGGGTGAGCCCGAGCATGGGCGATGCCGCGTTCGTGCTGCGGGTCAACGCACTCGGCACGCTGCTCGTCGGCGAGACGTTCTTCCGGGTCGCGGGCGACGGGGCCGCGATCGTCAATGTGGCCTCGATGGCCGCGCACATGTTGCCCGCCGAAGCCGTTCCGTCGCAGCATTTCCCGGTGGCGCTCCGGGACAGCGTGGCTTTCCTCACCGAGCTGGAGGCGGCCTGCGGCGTCGTCCCCGAGGAGGCGCGCTCCGGCTACGCCTATGCCGTCGGCAAGAGCTTCGTGCGGTGGTACAGCGCGTCCCAGGCCGAGCAGTTCAACGGCCGTGGGCTGCGCATCGTCTCGGTGTCGCCCGGTTCGATCGATACCGAGATGGGGCGGCTCGAGGCCGAGGCGGGTGCCGGAGCGATGGTCGCGGACTTCGCGGTGCCGCGCTGGGGTAGAGCCGAGGAGATGGCGGAGCTTCTCGCCTTCTGCGTCAGTGCGAAGGCCGGTTACCTTACCGGCACCGATATCCTCTCCGACGGCGGCGTGATCGCCTCTATGCACGAACGTGCCCGGGTGGCGGCCGCGCAGTAGTCGGGTGTCACAGCGCGCTCCATCGCCACGGCTTCGGTACGTGACCGCGCAGGCAGGCGATGCGATGCCGGGCCTCGGCCGCCGCCTCCTGGTCGCGGTGGGTCAGGCCGATCGCGAAGGTGACCCAGCGCAGTTCCTGGATATCGGCGAAGATCCGGAACTCCGGCGTCGAGGTCACGTCGTAGCCGCCGTACGCGGTGACGAAAGAGCGGTAGTCGGTAGTGCTGAGGCGCGTGAAGTCGGCGTGGTCGACGGCGAGTTGCACGAGGTCCCATTCGGGTCGCCCGCGGGAGACCTTGTCGAGGTCGAGGAAGATCGGGGTGCCTTCGGCAGGCACGACGAGATTGCCCTGCCAGGCGTCGCCGTGGATGACCGTGATCCGCACCGGGGGCGGGAGTTGTTCGTACCGCTGTCGCAGTGACGTGGAGTGCCGAAGCAGCCACTCCCGGTCGTCGGCCTCGAGCGCGTCGGCTGCGGCGATCCGGTCGGTCGCTCAGCTCGAACAAGCCATTTCGATCCTACGACCGCTCCGGCGTCATCGCCGACCTCGAAGACGCCCTCGCTGCCTACTTCGGGACCCGATATGCCGTGCTCACCAGCTCCGGCACTGCCGGCCTCTACTCGATGTACGCCGCCTGCGGCCTGAGCCTCGGCGACGAAGTCATTGTTCCTGCCTACACCTTCTTCGCCACCGCCACCCCGCTCTTGCATCTCGGCGTGGTCCCGATCCTGGTCGACTGTGATCACACCGGCAACCTCGACCCGCACGAGCTTCCAGCCCGTATCACGGAAAAGACGAAGGCGATCGTCGTCACCCACATGTGGGGCATGCCCGCGCAGCTACGAAGCCTTGCTGGCCTCGCCGAGGTCTATGGGCTGCAACTCCTCGAAGACGGCTCCCACGTGCACGGCGCCACCGTCGCGGGTCGCAAGATCGGTACGTTCGGTCGTGCCGCTGCGTTCAGCATGAACGGGCCCAAGCCGCTCTCGGCGGGCGAAGGTGGGTTCGTGCTCACCGACGACGAGCACCAGCCCCGCTCACCCATCTCGACGACTACCTCATCGGTCGCTGCCGGACGGCTGCCCATAGAGCTGCCCGGCTGGCCGATCTCCGCGGCATCTCCGCGCCGCAGCCCGAAGCCGGGGTACGTCCGGCCTGGTACGGGATGGCTCTGCGATATCATCCCGACGAACTCGACGAGATTCCGGTCGAACGATTCCACCGGGCACTGCTCGCTGAAGGCTGCCACGACATCGACCGCCCCGGCTCCACCTGCCCCCTCGATCTGCTGGAACTGTTTCAGAATCCCGGGCCGCTGTTCCCCGGCTACACCACCGAATTCGCGTATAAGCCGGGTGAGTTCCCGTGCGCCGAGGACCTGCACCACCACACCCTGAAGCTCCCGGTATGGCACCGGGAGCAAGACCTGCCACTGGTCGACCGCTACCTCGACGCGATCGAGAAAGTGGTCTGCCATGTCGGCCAACTGAAAGGATGACGCTGTGTCAACTCCCATCGAGGTACTCGTTGCCGATGCTCGGCGCGACGGCGTCCAGCAGCTCGTTGTCGGCGCGGTCATTGACGACGGCGGCCGTGTCCTGCTGCTCCGCCGCCCTGGTGACGATTTCATGGGCGGCATCTGGGAACTGCCCAGCGGCAAGGTCGAGGCGGGCGAGACGCTCGAACAGGCCGTAGTCCGCGAGGTAGAGGAGGAGACCGGACTCCAGGTCACGGGAGTCGGTCGGCACATCGATAGCTTCGACTATCGATCCGGCGGTGGAAACTCAGCCGCCAGTTCAATTTCGCCGTTGCGTGTGACGCCCTCGAACCGGTCCGGCTCACCGAACACACGGCGTACTCCTGGGCCGCCCTCAGCGGCGACGCCCCCGTCACCGACGCTGTCGCACAGACTCTCGCGGCCTATCGGGCGCGCTGAGCCGCACGCACCAGACCGCCGCCGATAATGAGGCGCTGAATCTCGCTGGTCCCCTCGTAGAGCCGCAGCAGGCGGACGTCGCGGTAGATGCGCTCCACGGCGACATCGCGCATGTAGCCGGTCCCCCCGTGCACCTGAACGGCGAGATCGGCGACCTGATTAACCATTTCGGTGCAGTACAGCTTGGCAACGGAGGGCGCGATCCGGCGATCCTCCTCGCTCACCCACAACCGGGCCGCATCGCGGACGAGAGCACGCCCGGCCATCACCCCGGTCTGCATATCCGCGAGCATGGCCTGCACCAGCTGGAACTCTCCGATGGCAGTGCCGCCCTGGGTGGCGCCCGCGGCGTAGGCGACCGATTCGTCCAGGGCCCGCTGGGCGGCGCCGACGGCGAGCGCGGCGATGTGCACCCGCCCGCGCGCCAGCGAGCTCATGGCCGCCCGGTAGCCGACATCCTCGCTCCCGCCGACCAGCGCGTCCCCGCCGACACGGACGCCGGTGAACCGGACCTCGGCGGTCCACGCCCCCTCCTGGCCCATCTTGCGATCCTTGGGCCCGACCTCGACGCCCGGCGTGCGCGCGGGCACCAGGAAGACCGCGATCCGCTCCGGCGCGGTGCGGGCGAACACCACGAACAGGTCGGCGACCGGCGCGTTGGTGATGAACCGCTTCTGCCCGTCGATGACCCACTCGTCACCGTCGCGGGCGGCCGCGGTACGCAGCGCGGCGGGGTTGGAGCCCGCCCCCTCCTCGGTCAACGCGAACGAGGCGACCACCTGCCCGGATGCGATATCGGCCAGCCAGCGCTGCTTCTGCTGCTCGGTGCCGTAGCCGACGAGCACCTGCCCGGCGATGCCGTTGTTGGTGCCGAACAGTGAACGCAGGGCGAGCGTGGTGTATCCGAACTCGAGCGCGAGCTCGACGTCCTGAGCCAGGTTCAGCCCGAGCCCGCCCCACTCGGGCGGCAGCGCGTAGCCGAACAGCCCCATCGCCTTCGCCTGCTCGACGATCTCGTCGGGGACCCGGTCGTCCGCGGCGATCTCGCGCTCCCTGGGCAGCACGACCTCCCGGACGAACTTGCGCGTCTGGGCGAGGATCTCGCGGAACTCACCCTCGGTGACCGCATCGTCTCCGGTCGCACTCGTCATCGCTGCTTCCTCCTGGTTGTGTATGTGCTTACTGTAAGACTAGCGGTAAGTTGGTGACCATGACGGCGTTCGATACGGGTGTGCTGATCCTGCGGCTGTGCCTCGGGCTGACCATGGCGGCACACGGCTATGCGAAATTCTTCTCCGGCGGACGGATCGCGGGCACCGCCGCCTGGTTCGACGGTATGGGAATGCGGCCCGGCGTGCTGCACGCCCGGCTCGCGGCGGGCACCGAGGTCGGGGCCGGGCTCGCGTTGGCGGCCGGCTTCCTCACCCCGCTCGCCGCGGCCGCCTTCGTCGCGCTGATGCTGGTGGCGGGCTGGACGGTGCATCGTGCGCACGGGTTCTTCATCGTGCGCAACGGGTGGGAGTACAACCTGGTGCTCGCCGTCGCGGCGATCGCGGTCGCGACCATCGGCGCGGGCCGGATCTCGCTGGACCATCTGCTCTTCGGCTCGGACGCCGTCGCGGGTTGGACCGGGCTCGCCGTTGCCGCCGGGCTCGGGCTCGCCGCGGGCGTGGCCCAGCTCGCGGTCTTCTACCGCCCGGGCGCGGAGCCGGCGTGAGCACCGACGCGGCCGCCCGGTTCGCCGCGGAGCTGGCCGAGCGGCTCGCCGCCTACGGTCCGCGGCCGTTCGTGGAGTTCGAGCGGCGCTGGTACAGCGGCACCGAGATCACCGGCTGCGCCGAGTCGGTGAAGGCAGCGCTCGACGCCGCCGGGGTGCGCCCGGCCGACCCGATCGGGCTCGTGGTCCGGAACCGGGTGCCGCACGCGGCGGCGGTGCTCGGGTTCGTCGCGGGGCAGCGGCCGCTGGTGATGATCAACTCGTACCAGTCGGCCGCGGGCATCGCACGGGAAGCGGAGACGGCCGGAGTTGCCGCGGTCGTGGCCGCCGAGCGAGACTGGACGCCCGAACTCCAGGCGGCGTGCTCGGCCGCCGGCAGTGCTGCTGTTCTGCTACCCGCCGAGGCGGACCTCGACGGCGGTGCGCGGATACTGCTGCGTCGTGCTGCGGCAGCGCCTCCGACGGCCCAGATCGCCGGACTGCACCTGCTCACCAGCGGCACCACCGGACCGCCCAAGCGGGTGGCGCTCGGCACCGCGGCGCTAGCGCACACCGTGCTCACCATGACCGGCGGCCGCACCGCCGAGCCGGACGACCCGCCGGAGCTGGTCTGCTGGCCCTTCGGCAGCATCGGCATCTGCCAGCTGCTCGCGGCGCCGTTCCTCGGCATCCGGATGGTTCTGCTGGAGAAGTTCACCGTGCCGGAGTGGGTGCGCGCGGTCCGCGCCTACCGGGTGCGCCGGGCCGGCGTGCAACCCGCCATCCTGCGCATGTTGCTCGACGCCGACGTGCCGCCCGCCGACCTGGCCACCCTGGAGTACCTGCCCGGCGGCTCCGGGCCCCTGGAACCGGAACTGCGCGCCGAATTCGAGCAGCGCTACGGCATTCCGCTGCTGTGGGCGTACGGCGCCACCGAGTTCGCCGGCTCGGTCTGCGCCTGGACGCCCGAGCTGCACCGCCGCTACGGCGCGACGAAGCGCGGCACGGTGGGCAGGCCGCTGCCCGGGGTCCGGGTCCGGGTGGTCGACGCGGAGACCGGCGCCGAGCTCGACGCCGGCGCGACCGGGCTGCTGGAAGCGGTGGTGCCCGCGCTCGGCCCGGACTGGATCCGCACCACCGACCTGGCCTCCGTGGACGCCGACGGCTTCGTCACCATCCACGGGCGATCCGACGGCGCCATCATCCGCGGCGGTTTCAAGATCCTGCCGGAGCGGGTGCGCGCGGTCCTGCTGCGCGATCCGGGCGTGCGCGACGCCTGCGTCGTCGGCGTCCCCGACCAGCGGCTCGGCCAGGTGCCGTTCGCCGTGGTCGAGCGGCGCGCCGGGAGTCCGGCGCCGGACCCGGCGACGCTGCGCGCGCTGGTCCGCGCCCAGCTACCGAGCCACCACGTCCCGGTCGCGGTGCTGGTGGTGGACCGGCTGCCCCGCAACGCGGCCATGAAGGTCCGGGTTGACGCGGTCGCCGCGCTGTACCGCCGCGACGGCTAGATTTTGGGCAACTTAATTGTGGTCAACTGAAATGTGCACTACCTTGGGGGAGTGGATGTCCTCGCCCTCGATCAGCAGCTCTGCTTCGCGCTGTACAAGGCGTCGCGAGCGGTGACGTCGGTGTACCGGCCCGCGCTCGCCGAGCTCGGCCTCACCTATCCGCAGTACCTGGTGATGCTGGCGCTGTGGGAGCGGGACGGCCGCGAGGTGCGCGACCTCGCTCGCGAGCTGGAGCTCGACACCGGCACGCTCTCTCCGCTGCTGCGCCGCCTGGAGCGCGGGCAGCTGGTGCGCCGGGAGCGTCGGGCTGCCGACGAGCGGCGGGTCGCGGTGCACCTCACCGCGGCGGGGGCGGCGCTGCGGGAGCGCGCGATCGCGGTGCCGCACCTGCTGGCACCGCGCACCGGGCTCACGAGGGAGGAAATCACTGAGCTCCGCTCGACCCTCGACCGGCTGGCCGGCACCGTGCACCGCGCGGCGTGACACCACACTTCGACACCCATCCGACGACGGGAGAACAGATGAAAGCCCTCTACACCGCCGAGGCCATTGTGAGCGGCGACGGCCGCAATGGCGCCGGGCGCACCTCGGACGGCAACCTCGAGGTGACCCTGGCCACGCCGTCCGAGATGGGTGGTTCGGGTCAGGGGACCAACCCCGAGCAGCTGTTCGCCATCGGCTACGCGGCGTGCTACCACTCCGCGCTGCGCATGGTGGCCAAGCAGGCGGGCGCGAACGTCGAGGACTCCTCGGTCGGCGCGCAGGTCGGCATCGGGGCACTCGACGGCGGCGCCTTCGGGCTCGAGGTCACCCTGGAGGTGACGCTGCCGCATCTCGACCACGCCACGGCGCAGAGCCTGGCCGACAAGGCGCACCAGGTGTGCCCGTACTCGAACGCCACCCGGGGCAATATCGACGTCACGATCACCGTCGCCGACGACTGATCGCTTCTGCCGCGAGGTCTCCGGCATCTCGGCCGACTCCGGTCGCCGAACCGCCGGAGGCCTCGTCGCGTTCGGGACGTCCCCTGTGCTGGAGTGGCTCCGCGTGATCCGCCGATGAAGGTGCGGGTGGACGCGATCGCCATGCTGTACGGCGACCGCGCGTTCACGGCTCAGGACGGTGGCTCGCCCACCCCGGGGAACGCCACATTCGCGAAGTTCGCGGTCGCGATCACGGCGAGGGCGTCGCCGGGCACCACCCGCACCTCCACCTCCACCACGGTGGAGCGCCGCCCGCTGTGCACGATCCGGGTATAGGCCCGGGCCGCGCCCTCGGTGACGGCGCGCAGGTAGCGGATGTTCAGGTCGGAGGTGACCACGCCGGTGCCGGCCGGCCGGGTGGCCAGTGCGGCGGAGCCCGCGGCGACGTCGACCAGGGTGGCGAGCAGGCCGCCCTGGATTCCGCCGGACAGGTTGACGTTGTGCGGCGCCGCGGGGAGTTCCCAGTACTCGGTGCCGTCCTCGGTGACCCGGCGGAAGCCGATGTGGTTCATCAGGTCGCCGATCGCTTCGAGCGCTGTCATCGTGAGCTCCTCGCTGTGGTGCCCTCGGCATCGAGCAGCGCGCGCAGGGCGGGAAGGTCGACCTTGCCGGTGCCGCCGCGCGGGACGAGGTCGTCGGAGTCGAGCGGCAGCCAGATCGCCGGGATCTTGAAGGCGCTGAGCACGCCGCGGGCGGCGGCCCGCAGCTCGTCCGGGGTCGTCTGCTCCGCGCACACCACGGCGGCGGCGATGCGCGGGCCGGGCAGGTCGGTGACGTAGGCCTGGGTGATCGCGGGGAGCGAGCGCAGCGCGCGCTCCACCTCGCCGGGGTAGACGGTGGCGCCGCTGACCTTGACCATGTCGTCGGAGCGGCCGTGGTAGAAGAGGAATCCGGCGTCGTCGAGGCGGCCGAGGTCGCCGGTGCGGTAGTAGCCGTCGGGGGTGAACAGCTCCTCCCTGGTGCGTCCGCAGATGCCGCGCATGATGTGCGGGCCGCGGATCAGGATCTCCCCGATCTCCCCGGGTTTCGCGGCTTCGATGCGGATCTCGGTGCCGGCGAACGGCCGCCCGCAGCTGCCCTTGGCCTGCTCGGGCATATCGGTATCGGCGGGGTATCCGCAGTAGGGGCCGAAGGATTCGGTCATCCCGAACAGGTTCGCGCGTGCGCCGGGGGCAGCGCGCAGCTCCGGTGGCAGTAGGGCCTCGAGGCTGCCCGGGCGTAAGGCGGATAGGTCCGCGCCCGCCGCCTCGACTTCGCGGGCGAGGGCTGCGGCCTGATCCGGCCAGCCGCGGAACAGGGTGACGCGCTCGCGTTCCAGCAGGCGCAGGGTGGTCGCCGGGTGCGGGATGTCCTCGGTGACGAGGGTGGCGCCCGCCAGCAGCGCGGACAGGATGCCGCCGCCGAGGCCGCCGACCCAGAAGAACGGCATCGGCAGGTACAGGCGGGTGTCGGCGGTGATACAGCGGTCGGCGAGCCCGGCGCGCACCGCGCCGAGCGCGCTGCCGTGCGCGTGGATCACCCCCTTCGGGGTGCCGCGGCTGCCGGAGGTGAACAGGATGGTCAGCGGGTCGGCGGGGGTGACGGTCGCGGCCAGGCCCTTGGCAACGGCGGTAGCTGCGGCGTCCCCGCGCAGTGCGGCGGCCTCGGCGGTCGTCCACACCGTGCGCAAGGCCGGGACGTCGGGGTGCAGGATCGGCGCCGTGAGCGGGGAGTCCAGTGCCGCGCGCAGATCGTCGAGGTAGCGGTGGCCGCGGAACTCCTCGGCGGTGATCAGCACTTGGACCGAGGCGGTGCGCAGCTGTGCGAGCAGCTCCGGTGGGGTGAGCAGGGTGGAGAGCGGGACCAGGACCGCACCGATCCGGGTCAGGGCGAGCGCGGTGCGCACCCAGCCGGTGTTGTTCGGGGCGAGCAGCCCGACCCGGGTGCCGGTGCTGATGCCCGCCGCCACCAGTCCGGCGGCGAGTTCGGCGGTGGCGGTGTCGAGTTCGCCGTAGGTGAGGCGGCGCTCGGGGTCGATGACCGCCTCCCTGTCCGGATGGGCGGCCGCGGCGGCGGTGAGTACCGCGTCGATGGTGACCGGCGGCGCATCACCGGGCATGGTCGGCTCCGGTGGTGGCGGCCTCGGTGGCAGCCACGGCTCCGGGCACGGCGCGGAGCTCGGCGTTGCCCGCGCGGTCGGCGAAGTGCTGCCGCACCGCACCGAGGTCGGCCTTGCCGGAGGGGGTGCGCGGGATCTCCGGCACCACCGCGATCTCCGTCGGCACCTCGTACCCGGCGAGCCGGTCGTGCAGGAAGGCGGTGAGCCCCTCGGCGTCGGCGTGCGCGTCGGCGCGCAGCTCCACCATCGCCACCGGCGTCTCCCCGAGCCGCGGGTCGGGGCGGGCGACCACGGCGGCGCCGCGCACCGCGGGGTGCGACTCGAGCGCGCCGCGCACGTCGTCGGGCAGCACCTTGAAGCCGCCGCGGATGATGGCCTGGTCGGCGCGGCCGAGGATCCAGAGGAAGCCGTCGTCGTCGAGCCGGGCCAGGTCGGTGGTGCGGATCCAGCCGGCATCGGGGCCGAGCTGACCGGGGACGACCTCGAGCAGCCCCGGCTCGCCCGGCGGCAGCGTGCTGCCGTCGTCGGCGACGACCCGCAGCGCGGCGCCGCCCTGTGCCCGGCCGACGCTGCCGCGCTTGCGCTCCCAGAACTCGCGGTGGTCGGCGAGCGTCCACCCCGCCACCCCGCCGCCGAACTCGGTGGCTGCGTAGGAGGTGAGCACCGGAATGCCGAACTTCTCGTAGAAGGCGTCGGCATCCGCCGCGGCCAGGGGCGCGGTGCCCGAGGTGACGACCGCGACGCTCGCCAGATCCTCGCGGGTCAGCTCGGAGTGCAGCACCATGCGCAGCGCGGCGGGCACCAGCGACACCGCGCGCGGCCGGTGGGTGCGGACAGCGCGCGCCCAGGAATCCAGCTCGAAGCGCGGCAGCAGCACGAACGGCCGCGCTTCGGCGACGCACTGCAGCACTCGGTAGACGCCGCCGATGTGCACCAGCGGCGCGTTCACGATCGCGACGCCCGCGCGCGGTTCGACCGGGTCGGGCATGGTGCGGAAACCGGGCCCGATCACGCTGTGCGCCAGCATGTCGTAGCCCAGGTCGATGCGCTTGGGCGGGCCGGTGGTGCCGCTGGTGAGCATGCGCACCGCCACCCGGCAGGAGAGCGGGTCGACCCCGTACTCCGGGATCGGGCCGGTGAACAGCCCGGCCAGCGAGCCGGTCGGGGTGCCATCGGGCACCACCGCCGCCAGGTCGCCTGGCAGCCCGAGTACCAGCGGCAGGTCCAGCTCGATCAGGTCGGCGCGGGTGCGCTCCTCGCCGCGGGACGGATTGATCGCGACCACGGTGCCGCCCGCGCCGAGCACGCCGAGGAAGGCGGTGACGTGCGCGGGGGTGTTGCGCAGCAGGATGCCGATCGGCGCCTGCCCGTCGACGGCGTGCGCGCGGGTGAGCGCGGCGATCCGGGCGGCCGGCCCGGCGAGCTCGCCCCAGGTGTGCCAGTGGCCGTCGAACTCGATCGCGGGGGCGTCCGGGCGCAGCGCGAGCACGGCGGCGAGGCGGCGGATGAGGGGATGGACGGAGGTGCTCATCAGCGGATCCTCGGTTCGGTGGGGGCGGGTGCGCCGCGCGCGGCGAGTTCGGCGGTGCCGAGCGGGTTGCCGAGCCGGGTGTAGATCAGCCCCTGGTCGAGGGCGGCGCGGTACGGCTTGTCCAGCGATTCCCAGATCGCCTTGACGGTGCCCTGGGTGGCCGACGGCGGTTTCGCGGCGATAGTCGCGGCGATTTCGTGCGCTCGCGCCCAGAGCTCGGCCCTTGGTACGACCTCGGTCACCAGGCCGATGCGCAGTGCGGTCGCGGCGGAGACGCGTTCGTCGTTGCCGAGCAGGGCGATGCGCAGTGTCTCGCCGAGCCCGACCCGGCGCATGAGCCCGATGGGCTCCAGCGCGGAGACCAGTCCGGCCGAGACGTGCGAGTCGAAGAAGGTGGCATCTTCGGCGCAGAGTACGATGTCGGATTCGTTGACGAAGTAGAACGCGCCCGCGGTGCAGATGCCCTGCACGGCGCAGACCACCGGTTTCCACATCTTCTGCCACTTGGGGCTGAGCAGCTCGCCGGGATCCTCGTGGTGCCAGATGCTGTCCGGCTGGCCGTAGCTGGACTTGATGTCGAGACCGGCGCTGAAGGCCCGGTCGCCGGCGGCGCGCAACACCACGGCGTGCACCCGGTCGTCGGTGCGCAGCGCCTGCCAGATCCGGGCCAGCTCCTCGCACATGCGCCGGTCGAAGGCATTGAGCCGCTCCGGCCGGTTCAGGGTGATGGTGGCGACCTTCGCCGCGGTATCGATGTCGAGCAGGACGGTGTCGTACCCGGCGCCCGCCGCCTGTGTCGTCGGGGAGCCATTCGTAGCCGCGCTCATCGGGCCTGCCATTCGGGGGATCGTTTCTCCACGAACGCTTTCGGGCCTTCGAGTGCGTCCTCGGTGCGGGTGACCCGCTCGCGGAAGGATTCGGCCAGCATCTCCGCCTCGTGCAGCGGCAGGTCGAGCCCCTTCTGGATGGCGAGGCGGGTGCCGCGCACGGCGAGCGGCGCGTTCCGGTTGACCAAGGCGGCGATCTCGTGCGCGCGCTCGAGCAGCCGGTCGTGCTCGACCACCTCGCTGATCATGCCGAGCTCGTAGGCGCGGGCGGCGCTCATCCGCTCGTGCTTGCCCATGATCGCCATGCGCAGCGCCACCGAGCGGGGCAGTACCCGGGCCAGCCGCACCACCTCGCGCCCGGCCACCAGGCCGATGCTGACGTGCGGGTCGAAGAAGGTGGCCTGGTCGGAGGCGATCACGATGTCGGAGGTGGTCACCCAGTCCAGTCCGGCCCCGCAGCAGATGCCGTTCACGGCGGTGAGGATCGGCTTCGCCATGGTGCGGAACGGGGGCGTGCCCTCCTGCGGCGCCTCCCACTGCTCGTAGGTCGACAAGTACGGCCGCTCGTTGAGCACCTTGCCGTCGCCGGGGATCGCCTTGACGTCGGCGCCGGTGCAGAAGGCCCGGCCGGTGGCGGTGACGATCAACAGCCACACCCGGTCGTCGTTCTCCGCCTCGGCGTAGGCGGCGCGCAGCTCGGTGATCATGTGCGGGCTCAGCGCGTTCAGCGCCTCCGGCCGGTTCAGGGTGACGGTGGCCGTATGCCCCTCGACCTCGTACTTGATGGAGTCGTACGGCATGGGTGTCCCTTCGTCGGTGCTCATCGGCCCTCGAATTCCGGCGCGCGGCGATCGCGGAAGGCGGCGAGGCCCTCCTTGAAATCGCGGGTGCGGCAGGCGAGTTCGAGGGCGAACAGTTCATTGGTCATGGCCTGTGGCAGGGTGGCGTGCAGGTTCTGCACCAGCGCCTGCTTGGCCAGCCCGAACGCCACGGTCGGCGCGGCGGCCAGCCGGGCGAGCAGGGTTTCCGCGGCGGCGTCCGGGTCGTCAGCGGCCTCGTGAATGAGCCCCCACTCCGCGGCCGTGGCACCGTCCACCTTCTCGCCGAGCAGCAGCATGCGGCGGGCGCGGGCGAGCCCGGTGAGCCGGGGCAGCAGCCAGGTGGAGCCGGAGTCGGGGCTGAAGCCGCGGTCGAGGAACGGCTCCCAGAAGGTGGCATCGGTGGCGGCGACGGTGAAGTCGGCGGCGAGTGCCAGGTTGCAGCCCAATCCCGCGGCCCAGCCGCGCACGGTGGCGACCACCGGGAGCTGCACGGTGTGCAGCAGTTCGATCACCCGGTGCGCGGTGTGCGGGACCCGGCGCAGCACCGAGCCGGTGCGCGGTTTGGCGTCCCCGGTATTGCCGGAGACCCAGTCCACGCCCGCGCAGAAGTGCTCGCCGGCGCCGCGCAGGTGAATCGCGCGCAGGGTGTCGTCGGATGCGGCGGCGGTCAGCGCGGTGACCAGGGTCTCGACCATATCCGGGGTCAGCGAGTTGCGCCGCCCCGGCCGGTCCAGGGTCAGCCGCAGCACCGCACCGTCCCGCGCCACCGTCGTCACCGCATCGCCCACAGCCACCCTCCGATCCTTACTGAGATAGATACAGTAGACAATACCGTTGCTTGTCTGCCAAGGTGGGCGTGAGCCCGAGGAGGAACGAGGCCCGCATGGAGATCCATTTCGGCGAGCGCCCGCTGGCCCAGACCGAGGCCGCGGCGTCCGCGCTGCGCCGCCTCACGGCGCTGCTGCTCTCTCAGGAGCGGCCGCAGGCGGTGGTCGAGGAGATGCTGCCGCGCTTCGCGGAGTGGGAGCGCGCGCTCGCCGCGACCGCCCCGGCCGACGCCAGGCCGCGGGTGGGCGATGCCGAGGACGATCCGGAACGCCGGATCTACCTCGACCACGCCTTCGACATCGGCACCTACAACCCGTCCTTCCCGGAGTACGTCTTCGACGCCGTCGACCCGGCATCGGCGACCGGGCGGGTGAGCTTCCCGGTCACCTTCGAGGGCCCGCCCGGCCTGGTGCACGGCGGCTTCCTCGGCGTCTTCTTCGACTGCGTGGTCCAGCAGCACAGCTGCGCGGCCGGCGTCACCGGCAAGACCAGGTCGCTGACGATCACCTACCGCCGCCCGACCCCGCTGCTCACCGAGCTGAACTTCGCGATCGCGCGCACGGCCACCGAGGCGGGCATCGAATCGCAGGCGCTGCTGCGCCACGACGACGAGGTGCTGTGCCGCGCGACGGTCGCGACCGTCGCGGCGACGCCGGAGCGGCTCACCGGAACCAGATACGGCCGCCGCCGGCCGACGACCGAGAGGATCCCGCGATGACCAGCGCCGCTGACGGCCGCGTCCGCTACGAGGTGGACGACGACCGCCGGATCGCCACCATCACGCTCAACAACCCGGAGCGCCGCAACTCCTACGACGCCACCATGCGCGACGGGCTGGCCCGCTTCCTCGACGAGGTGGCGGCGGACGACGACATCACCGTCGTCCTGCTGCGCGGCGAGGGCGGGGTGTTCAGCACCGGCGCCGACATGAACAATGCCTACGGCTGGTACGGCGAGGGCAATGGCGCCGCGCCGAAGAAGAGCAGGCCGAGCCAGCGGCGCAGGCTCACCGTCGACCGGAAGTCGTTCGACTTCTACCACGAGTTCCTCGGCTTCCCGAAGGTCACCGTCGCCGAGGTCGGCGGCTTCGCGCTCGGCGGCGGGTTCGAGATGGCGCTGATGGCCGATATCGCCGTCGTGGGGCGGGACGCGCGGCTCGGGATGCCGGCCACCCGCTTCCTCGGCCCGGCGCTGGGCAGCCTGCACATGTTCTTCCACCGCCTCGGGCCGGTGCTGGCGCGGCGGCTGCTGCTCACCGGTGACATCGTCGAGGCGGGCACGCTCGAGCACCTGGGGGTGTTCACCGAGACCTGCGAGCCGGGGCAGGTGACGGCGCGGGCGCGGTACTGGGCGGAGAAGGCGGCGAAGATGCCCGCCGACGGCGTGGTGATCGCCAAGGAGGCGTTCCGCCTGGTCGAGCAGAGTCAGGCGTATCAGGGGGAAGAGGTGGCCAGCTACCTCTTCCACGCGTTCGGCACGAACCTGCAGTTCGCCGAGGGCGAGTTCAACTTCGTCAAGACGCGGGCGCAGCACGGGACGCGCGAGGCATTCCGGTTGCGGGACGAGCACTTCCACGTGCCCGAGCCGTGAACGCGACCGTGCCCCGGCCGAATTCGACCGGGGCACGGGAAGCTACGGATCAGGAGGCGGCGGCGGTGCGCCGGGTGCGCGCGGCGGGCGCCTTGGTCGCGGTCCGCTTCGCGGCGGCCTTCTTCGCCGGGGCCTTGGCCGGCGCCGCGGTTTCGGCCGCGGCCTTCGCGGGCGCCTTCTTTGCCGGGGCGGCGGGCGCGTCGCCCGCGATCACCCGGCTCGCGTGGTCGAGAATGCACTCCAGCCCGTACTCGAAGTTCCGATCGTCCGGCGCACCGCTGCGCCGCCCGCGCGCCATGGCCTCGGCGAGCAGCGGCGTCGTCTCCGGCTCGATGGCGATGTCCTCGTAGTACGCGGACGCCTCCGCCTCGAGTTCCTTGTTCTTGTCGTAGAGCCGCTGCAGTACGACCGAGCCGCGCACGTGCAGATTGATGGCGGAATAGAGGTCGAAGGCGTCGTCGACGGAGAATCCCGCTTTGACCAGAGTGTTGATGGCGCGCTCGATTCCCTGCGCGCCGAGGCGGGCGGCATCGCGGCTGAGCGCGGAGCGGATGAGAATCAGATCGCAGAGAATCGGATTGCCGAGAAAGGTTTCGCGCATTGTCCGCGCGTGATTGCGCAGGGTCTCGCGCCAGTCGTCGGCCTCGACGAAGGGGGCGGCGAAGGCGTACTGGCTCAGCGCCCGGTCGGTCATGGCGTTGAGCAGGTCGTCCTTCTTGCGGAAGTACCAGTAGATGCTGGTGACACCGACGTCGAGGTGTTTGCCGAGCAGTGGCATGCTCAGCCCGTCGATGGAGACCTCTTCAGCGAGTTCGAAGGCGCCCTGGATGATGTCCTCGGGATTGAGCGATCCTCGCTCGCGGCGCTGCCGCTTCACGGGCGTTGCGCGCTTCGCCATCGCCGAACTCACTTCCTCTGCGGTGCTCGGTGTTTCCGGCCTCCGGCGCCGCCGGGGAAATGCCGGAAGCGGATCATCGAAATCCGCACGGTAGATGCTACCACGGGGTTTACCGTTCGGTATTTCCGACGGTGCCGCGGCATTCCGATTTTTCGATAATGTATCTCAGGTCACATTTACGCCCGCATTTCCGTTCGCCCCCGGAAATACCGGCTCGCGTTTCTCCAGGAAGGCGGCGAACGCCTCGAGCACGTCCGGCCCGGTGAGATTGACGGCCTGGGCCCTGGTCTCGGCGTCGAGCGCCTCGTCGAGCGTCCGGTCGGCGCCCGCGGCGAGCAGCGCCTTGGTCTGGGCGAGCGCGGTGGGGGCGCCGGCCGCGAGCCGCCCGGCGAGTTCGGTGGTGAAGGCGTCGATCTCGGCTTCCGGCCGCACCCAGGTGACGAGTCCGAGCGCCAGCGCCTCCTCGGCGCCGATCGCTTCGGCGAGCAGGGTGAGCCGCTTGGCCTGCTGCAACCCGACCAGCCGGGGCAGCACCCACGACCCGCCGCAGTCGGGGGAGAGCGCACGGCGGGTGAAGATCTGGCAGAAGCGGGCGTCGGGCGCGGCGACCACGAGATCGCAGGCGAGCGCGAGGTTCCAGCCCGCGCCGTAGGCCGGGCCGCGCACCTTGGCCACCGTCGGCACCGGGAGCTCGTGCAGCCGGCGCACCACCTCGTTGATGCCGCGCATCTCCTCGGCCGGGTCCGGGAACTCCTCGACATCGACGGTGGCGGTGAGGTCGGCGCCGCCGGAGAAGGCGCCGCCGGCACCGGTGAGGACGACCGCCCGCGCCCCGCCCGCGGCGATCTCGGCAAGCTGTTCGCGCAGTGCCGCCCACAGCGCACGATCGAGGGCATTGCGCCGGTCCGGGCGGTTCAGCGTGAGGGTGCGCACGCCGCCGTGCTGCTCGGCCAGGAGTACGGTCATGGCGTTCCTTCCGGAGCGATCCCCGCCGCGCGGAGCGCTGCGATCTCGTGCGGTGTGAAACCCGCTGTGCGCAGGATGGAATCGGTGTGTTCGCCGAGCGCGGGGACGGCTTTCATCGGCGCGGTCCAGCCCTCGATCACCGGGGGCGGGAGCAGCGCGGTCACGGTTCCGCCCGGACTCTCGACCGGCCGCCACCGGTCCCGCTCCGCCAGCTGCGGGTGCGCGTTGACCTCGGCGGGGGTGTTGAACCGGGCATTGCCGATCCCGGCCGCGTCGGCCCGGCGCAGGATCTCGGCCAGCGGCAGCCCCGCGCACCACGCGGCGAGCGCGGTGTCGAGCTCGGCCCGGTGCGCCACCCGGCCGGCATTGCTCGCGAAGCGGGGGTCGGCGGCCAGCTCGGGCCGGGCGAGCAGCTCGGTCGCGAGCCGCTGCCACTCCCGGTCGTTGGTGGTGCCGAGTACCGCGGTGGCCCCGTCGGCGGTCGGGTAGGCGCCGTAGGGGGCGACCGCGGGCGAGCCCATGCCGACCGGCGGCTGCTCGGTGCCGCTGTAGCGGGCGTGCGTGAGCGGGTAGCCCATGAGCTCGGCCATGGTGTCGAACAGGCTCACCGACGCGGCCGCGCCGCCGCGGCGGTAGAGCAGCGCGAGGATGGTGATCGCGGCGTAGAGCCCGGCGGTGACGTCGGCGACCGGCGGCCCCGGCTTGGCGGGCGCGCCGGGGAAGCCGGTCACCGCGCAGGCGCCCGACTCGGCCTGGATCAGCAGGTCGTAGGCGCGCTTGTGCGACAGCGGCCCGCCGGCGCCGTAGCCGTCGATCTCCAGCGCGATCAGCTCCGGGTAGCGCCGGCGCAGGTCGGCGGGGGCCAGGCCGCGCCGGGCCAGCGCGCCCGGCGCGAGATTGGCGACGAAGACGTCCGCCGTGGCCAGCAGCCGGTGCAGCACCGCGAGGCCATCCGGCGCGGTGAAGTCGAGCGCGATGGACTCCTTGCCCCGGTTCGCCCAGACGAAGTGCGCCGCCTGCCCGTGCACCACGTCGTCGTAGTGCCTGGCGAAGTCGCCGCCGCGCGGGTTCTCCACCTTGATCACCCGCGCGCCGAGGTCAGCCAGCGTGCGGGTGCACATGGGCGCCGAGACCGCCTGCTCCAGCGCGACCACGGTGACCCCGGTCAGCGGGCCCGCCATCAGATCACCAGCCCGCCGTCGACCGGCAGCACCTGGCCGGTGACGTAGGAGGCCGCGTCCGAGGCGAGGAAGACGAAGGCGTTCGCGACCTCGGCCGGTTCGGCCCAGCGGCGCAGCGGGATTCGGGCCAGGGTCTGCTCGGCGAAGCGTTCGTCGGTGCGGATGGTCTCGGTCATCGGCGTTGCGGCGGCCGGGGCCAGCGCGTTCACCGTGATCTGCTTGCGCGCCAGCTCCTTGGCCAGCGACTTGGTGAGCCCGACGATGCCTGCCTTGGCGGCGGAGTAGTTCACCTGGCCGAGCGCGCCGGTGAGCCCGGCCGAGGAGGTGACGTTGATGATCCTGCCGGTGCCGTCCTGCGGCAGGTACTCGAGCGCGGCTTTGGCGCAGCGGAAGGCCCCGAGGACGTGGATGTCGAGCATGGCGAGCACCGATTCCTCGGTGGTCTTGGCGAACATCGCCGGTGCCGTCGCCCCGGCATTGTTGACTACGATGTGCAGGGTGCCGCCGGTCAGCGCCGCCGCGCGGGCCGCCGCGGCACTCGCCGCTGCGCCGTCGCGCACATCGAGCGCCGCCGCCTCCGCGATGCCGCCCGCGTTCGTGATGCGCTCGGCCGTCCCCGCGGCGGCGGATTCGTCGAGGTCGGTCACCAGGACCGCGGCGCCCCGGGCGGCGAGGGCGACGGCGACCGCAGCGCCGATCCCGCCCGCCGCCCCGGTCACCAGCGCCGAACGTCCGGACAGATCGAAGGGGTCGCGCTCGCTCACCCGGCCACCTCGAACGACACCGGCAGCGCGGTGGGGGAGCGGAACGGCTGGCCGAAGATGTGCGGGTCGCCGTCCGCCAGCAGGGTGATCCCGGTGAGCCGATCCAGCAGCACCTCCAGCGCCACCCTGGTCTCCATGCGGGCCAGGTGCAGCCCGAGGCAGGTGTGCGCGCCCGCCGTGAAGCTGATGTGCGGCAGCCGCTTGCGGTGGATGTCGAACTCCTCGGCGCGTTCCCAGCGGCCCTCGTCGCGGTTCGCCGAGCCGAGCGCGATATCCAGGGTCGCGCCCTTCGGGATCGCCACCCCCTCGAGCTCGGTGTCCCTGGTGACCGTGCGCTGCACCAGCGTCAGCGGGGTCTCGTAGCGCAGCCCCTCCTCGATGGCGGCGCCGAGCAGCCTGCGGTCGGCCTGCACCGCCGCGAACTGCTCGGGGTGGGCGAGCAGCAGGTAGAGCAGGTTCCCCGAGGAGCGGTAGGTGGTCTCCAGGCCGGCGGGCAGCAGCAGCCGCAGGAACGAGTAGATCGCCTCGTCGGTGAGCTGCTCGCCCTCGATCTCGGCGGCGACGAGGTCGCCGATGATGTCGTCGGTGGGCTGGGATCGGCGCTGGTCGATGTGGCCCTGGAAGTACTCCTGCAGCGCGCCCGACGCCTCGAAGGCGGCCTGGTAGTCACCGGTGTAGCTGATGATGTCGACGGCGGCCTTGCGGAAGAACGGCAGGTCCTCCTCCGGGAGTCCGAGCAGCCGGGCGATCACCCGGGTCGGGAACTCGAAGGTGAACTCGCGCACCAGGTCCGCGGTGCCGCGCTCGGCGAACTCGTCGATGAGCGCGGTGCAGATCGGGCGCACGATCTCCGGTTCCCAGGTCTGCAGCGACTGGGGCTTGAAAGCCGCCGCCACCAGGTTGCGGTGCGCCTTGTGCCTGGAGCCGCTCATGGCGAGGATGGTCGGGCCCATGAACACGCCGATGGTGCTGTCGTAGAGCTTGGAGCTGAAGGTCTCGGTGTCGCGCAGGGCGGCGTTGGCGGCGGTCCAGGAGAGCGCGGACCAGGAGTCGCGCGGCCGGAACTGCTCCGGCGTGCGGGTGTAGTCCATGACGCCGCCGTGGTAGACGCCGTGTTCGCGGCGGTGGGCGGCGAAGAAGGGATAGGGATCGCGGAGATCGATCTCCCGTACGGGGCTGTTCACAGTTCACCTTTCGAGTAGTGCGCGGCTACAGCGCGAGCGGGCCGCCGACCGACATCGGGGCGACGAAGCCGCCGTCGACGTGCAGGTCCTGGCCGTTCACCCAGCGCGCCGCCGGGGAGCCGAGAAAATCGATCACCGGGACGATGTCGGCGGCGGTGGCGTGCCTGCCGACCGTGGCCTTGACCACGTCGAGCACGTCCTTGCCCATCGAGGTCTCGAAGTCGCCGAGAATCGGGGTTTCGGTGGGGCCGGGGCTCACCGAGTTCACCCGGATGCCGTACTTCTGCCACGCCGCGAGCGCGAGGCGTTTCACGTACAGAACCGCAGCCTGCTTGGACGTGCTGTACACCGGGTAGTTCGGGTCCTGGTCCGCCTGCCACGCCCGCACCGCGGCTTCGTCGGTCGCCGCGAGCAGCCCCTCCAGCTGGGCGATCCGCTGCTGCCATCCGAGCGCGGCCACCGAGGCGACGGTCACCACCGCACCGCCGGTGCGCAGCAGCGGCAGCATGCCCTCCACGGTGCGCCGCATGCCCAGGTAGTTCACCGCAAGCACGTCGGCGACGGGCGCGGTGCCTGGCACGCCCGCGACGTGTGCGAGCAGATCCCAGCCGTCGCCGATGCCTGCCAGCAGCTCGGCGATCGAGGCGGGGTCGCGCAGGTCACAGCGGCGGTGCTCAGCGGCCGGGGTGTCGTTGTCCCTGAGGTCGACGGCGAGCACGTGCTCACCGGCCTCGTGGAAGTGCGCGGCCGTCGCGGCGCCGATGCCGGACCCCGCCCCCACCACCACGATTCTGCGCTGTGCCTGCGCCATGCGAACACCACCGTCCGGATCGTTCTGAAACACTTACGGAATGCTTGACAGTAAGCTCGACTATAAATCACGCTGACATCCGAGACAACGAGCCCCGAAGGACGGAACAGCCCAGATGAGCACGCCGATCGTCGACGAAGCCGCGAAGGTACTCGCGGAGCCAGCTGCCTACACCGACGAGCCGCGTCTGCATGCCGCGCTCTCGGAACTGCGCGCCAACACCCCGGTGTCGTACGTCGACGTCCCCGGGTACAAGCCCTTCTGGGCCATCACCAAGCACGCCGACGTACTCGCGGTGGAGCGCAACAGCAAGCTCTTCTCCAACTGGCCGCGCCCGGTGCTGATGTCGGCGGAGTCCGACGAGCAGCAGGCCGCCGTCGGCATCCGCACCCTGATCCACATGGACGACCCGCAGCACCGGGTGGTGCGCGCCATCGCCGCGGACTGGTTCGGCCCGAAGGCCATGCGCGCCATGGACCTGCGCATCACCGAACTGGCCAAGCGCTACGTCGACCGGATGCGCGATGCAGGCGGCGAGTGCGACTTCGTGCAGGAGGTGGCGGTCAACTACCCGCTGTTCGTGATCATGTCGCTGCTCGGCGTCCCGGAGTCGGACTTCCCGCGCATGCTGAAGCTGACCCAGGAGCTGCTCGGCAGCGACGACGAGGAGTACCAGCGCTCGGCGGTCTCGCAGGAGGAGAAGGTCGGCGCGCTGCTCGACATGTTCGCCTACTTCAACGAGCTCACCGCGGCCAGGCGCGCCACCCCCACCGAGGACCTGGCCTCGACCATCGCCAATGCGCGGATCGACGGCGAGCCGCTCTCCGACATCGACACGATGTCGTACTACGCGATCATCGCGACGGCGGGCCACGACACCACCAGCGGCACCATCTCCGGCGGCATGCGCGCCCTGGCGGAGAACCCGGACCAGCTGGCCCGGCTGCAGGCCGACCTGTCGCTGCTGCCGCAGGCCACCGAGGAGATGATCCGCTGGGTCACCCCGGTCAAGGCGTTCATGCGGACCGCGACCGAGGACACCACCGTCCGCGGGGTGCCGATCGCGAAGGGCGATTCGCTGCTGCTCTCCTACATCTCGGCCAACCGCGACGAGGAGGCCTTCGACGACCCCTTCCGCTTCGATGTCGGGCGCGAGCCGAACAAGCACGTCGCCTTCGGCTTCGGCATCCACTTCTGCCTGGGCGCGGCGCTGGCCCGGCTCGAGGTGAACCGCTTCTTCGCCGAGCTCATCCCGCGGCTCACCTCGGTGGAGCTGGCCGGTGAGCCGGAGCTCATCGCGACCACCTTCGTCGGCGGCCTCAAGCACCTGCCGATCCGCTATTCCCTCCGCTGAGAGAGGCCCCGATGAGCTGGAAGGAAACGCTCGAGGACCTCGACGGGCGCCGGGAGCGCTCGGCGGCCATGGGCGGTGCGGAGCGGGTCGCGAAGCATCGGGCCAAGGGCAAGCTGGACGCGCGGGCCAGGGTCGCTCACCTGCTCGACCCCGGCACGTTCCAGGAGTTCGGCGCGCTGGTCGGCGGCGAGATCGCGGCCGACGCCATCGTGACCGGGTCCGGCCTGATCAACGGCACCCCGGTGATGGTGGGGGCGGAGGATTTCACGACGGTGGCGGGCACCATCGCGCCGGGCAGCAATGCCAAGCGGTACCGCCTGGCCGAGCTGGCGGTGCGCAACAAGGTGCCGCTGGTGATGCTGCTGGAGGGGGCGGGTTTCCGCCCCACCGGCGCGCACTACGGCCGCACCCCGACCGATCTGCTCGCCCAGGCGCAGTGCTCCGGCAAGGTGCCGATGGTGACCGGTGTGCTCGGCCCGTCGGCCGGGCACGGCGCGCTCATCGCGCCGGTCTCGGATTTCGCGATCATGAGCCGCCAGGGCTCGATCTTCACCGCGGGTCCACCGGTGGTGCGGGAGTCGACCGGGGAAGTGATCAGCAAGGAGGATCTCGGCGGGCCGGATGTGGCGGTGCCGAGCGGGTTGATCCACAATCTCGCCGAGACCGACGAGGACGCGCTGGACGAGATCCGCCGCTACCTCTCGTACTTCCCGTCGAGTGCGTGGTCCTACCCGCCCGCGCTGCTCTCCGACGACTCGACGGAGCCGCGCGCGACCCCGGAGCTGCTGGAGATCATCTCCAGGGACAACCGCAGCACCTACGACATCCGCACGGTGCTCGACGTCGTGTTCGACACCCCGGACTGGTTCGAGGTGCAGCCCGGCTACGGCCCGGCCATCGTGTGCGCGCTGGCCCACCTCGGCGGGCACCCGGTCGCGGTGGTCGCCAACCAGCCCGAGATCCTGGCCGGCTCCATCGACACCGCCGCGGCCGAGAAGGCGGCGCACTTCATCGCGGTCGCGGACTCGTTCCACCTGCCGCTGGTGTTCCTCGCCGACAACCCGGGCATGCTGCCGGGCAGCGAGTCCGAGCGCGCAGGCGTGCTGCGGGCGGGGGCGAAGATGTTCGTCGCGCAGACCACGGCGAGCACCATCAAGCTGCACCTCACGCTGCGCAAGGCGTACGGGTTCGGGTCGATGGTCATGTCGCTCATCGGTTTCGACAACCAGACCGCCGCCTACGCCTACCCCGGCGCCACCATGGGCGCCATGAGCGCCGCCGCGCTCGGGATCGCCTCCGGCGCGGAGGAGGAGGTGGCCGCGCAGCTGCGCGATATGGAGTTGCTGGCGTCGTACTACTCCGCCGAGCACATGGGCTTCGACGAGATGATCCGCCCGGAGGAGACGCGCACCGCTCTGCTCACCGCGCTGCGCCGCGGCATCTTCGGCCGTCAGCAGGTGGCGGAGCCGGTGCTGCGCACGGCTATCATGCCCTGAGTCGTACGCCGCGTGGCCGGTGGCACCACCCGTGCGGGGGTGCCACCGGCCACTGCTCGTTCAGCGGTCGGCGTCGGTGTAGCGGATGATGCCGCGCAGGTCGTGCCCGCCGAGCAGCTCGGCGTAGGCGTCGTTGATCTGCTCCAGCCGGTACTCCCGGACCGGCGTCTCCGCGAGGTCGATATCCCCGAGCTTGTGCAGCGCGAGCACCTCGGGGATGTCGTGGTGCGGGTCGCCGCCGCCGTAGAGGCTGCCCTGCAGGTTCTTCTGCAGCAGCGGCACCAGCGACAGGTCGAGCTTCAGGTCGGCGGTCATCACGTCGGCGCGGGCGGTGAGCACGCAGGTGCCGGCCCGGGCGGTGATGCGGAGCCAGTCGTCCAGCTCGTGGCCGTCGTAGCGTCCGGTGGTGACGACGACCTTTTGGCACATGCGGCCCCCGGTGCGCTCGGCGATCCCCTCCGTCGCCGACCCGATATCGGGGTAGACCTCGGTGGCGCCGAACTTCACCGCCCGGTCCCGCTTCCACCGCGCCGGCTCGACGACGAAGATCTGCCGCGCCCCGGAGAGCACGGCGCCCTGCAGTGCCGAGGCCCCGACTCCGCCGAGGCCGATGATCGTCACGTCCTCGCCGGGCGCGATCCTGGCGGTGTGCACGGCCGAGCCGTAGCCGGTGGTGATCTGGCAGCCGGCCAGGCAGGCGATGTCGAAGGGAATGGACGGGTCGATCTTCACGACCGAGGCACGGTGCACGACCGCGTACGGGGCGAAGGTGCCGACCAGCGACATGGGGTGCACCGGGCGGCCGCGGGCGTGCACCCGGAAGCTCCGATCGGTGACCGAGGTGCCCGCGAGCAGCCCGGCGCCCAGGTCGCAGAGGTTGTGCACCCCCGCCTGGCAGGACGGGCAGCGCCCGCAGGACGGCAGGAACGAGGTGACGACGTGGTCACCGACGGCCAGGTCGGAGACCCCGGCCCCCACCTCGGTGACGACGCCCGCGCCCTCGTGCCCGCCGAGCACGGGGAAGGCGCTCATCGGGATCGCGCCGGTGACCAGGTTGTGGTCGGCCCGGCAGAGCCCGGCCGTCTCCATCCGCACCGCGACCTCACCGGCCCGCGGCTCCCCGATCTCGATCTCCTCCACCGACCACGACGTGTCGAGCCCCCAGAGCACAGCGCCTTTGGTTTTCATCCGAGTTACCGTCCCGAACCTTGTGTGAACCCTTACCGATAGGTATACAGTAACAGCGTCAGCCGGGATCTTCGTGGAGGAATGCAGTGACCGAATGGACCATCGGCACGGTGCTCGACGCCGTGGCGTCGGCGGTGCCGGAGCGGACGATGACGGTGTGCGGCGAGCGCCGCAGCACCTTCGCCGAATCCGCCGAGCGCACCCGCAGGCTCGCGAACTTCCTCGCCGACCGCGGGCTCGGCCTGCACACCGAGCGCGCCGACCTGGAGCGCTGGGAGTGCGGCCAGGACCGGGTCGCGCTGCTCATGCGCAACGACCTCTACCTGGACGCGATGATCGGCTGCCTCAAGGCGCGCACCGTCCCGGTCAACGTCAACCCCAGCTACACCCCGCACGAGGTCGGTGAGCTGCTCGCCTACCTGCGGCCGAGCGCGATCGTCTACCACCGGGCCTTCGGGCCGGTGCTGGCCGAGGCGGTGCCGGACCTCGCCGAGCTGCTGCTCGTCGAGGTCGAGGACGGCAGCGGCGCACCGCAGCTGCCCGGCGCCGTCGCCTTCGAGGAGGCGGTGCGCAGCGGCGACCCGGACCGGGTCATCGAGACATCCCCCGACGACGTGGCGATGTTGTGTACGGGCGGCACCACCGGCAGGCCCAAGGGTGTGCTCTGGCGGCAGGCCGACCTGTACGTCTCCTCCATGAACGGCGCCGACCACGAGTCCATCGACGTGCTCCACGGTTTCGCCCGCGCCACCGGCCAGTCCTGGTTCGCCATGTCCCCGCTCTCACACGCGGCGGGCATCTTCACCGCCTGCGCCGGGCTGCTGGCCGGCCAGACCATCGTGCTCTACGACGACCGCAACCGCTTCGACGCCGCACTCGCGCTGGAGACCGCGGAGCGGGAGCGGGCCGCGCTGCTCACCATGGTCGGCGACGCCTACGCCGCACCCCTGGTCGCCGCGCTGCGCGAGCGCTCCTACGACCTCTCCGGGCTCTTCGGCATCGGCACCGGCGGCGCCGCCACCAACCCGGTGTACAAGCGCGCGCTGCTGGAGCTGCTCCCGCACATCATGATCATGGAGGGCTACGGCTCCTCGGAGACCGGCGGCATGGGCTTCGGGCGCAGCAGCAAGGACAACCCGGTCGAGACCTTCTCGCCGATGCCGGGCGGCACCGCCATCTCCGCCGACCGCTCCCGCTTCCTGGAGCCGGGGGAGAGCGAGGTCGGCTGGGCGGTGCGGGTCGGGCGGGTGCCGCTCGGGTACTTCGACGACCCCGAGGCCACGCTGCGCACCTTCCCCGAGATCGACGGCAAGCGGATGGCGGTGCCGGGCGACCGGGTGACCGTGGACGCCGACGGCACGCTCCGGCTGCTCGGCCGGGACTCGCTGGTGATCAATACCGGCGGCGAGAAGGTCTTCGTCGAGGAGGTCGAGGAGGTGCTGCGCGCCTGCCCCGGCATCGCCGACGCGCTGGTGGTGGGCCGGCCGAGCCCGCGCTGGGGGAGCGAGGTCGTCGCGCTGGTCTGCACCGAATCCGGTGCGATCCCGGTGGCCGAGCTGCGCGCCGCGTGCCGGGAGAAGCTGGCGAACTACAAGATTCCCAAGGATTTCCTCGCCGTGCCCGCGGTGCGGCGCCTCGGCAACGGCAAACCCGACTACCGGTGGGCGGCCGAGCAGGCCCTGGTGTCCGCCGCACGAGAAATCGGAGCCTGATCCGTGACCAGAGTCATCGATGGCCTCGCCAATGTGCACTTCGGCGAGGTCGAGCAGCAGCCGGACTGGATGCTGAAGGTCCGTGACGACTACTTCAAGGGCCCGAAGTCCATGTTCGCCCAGCCGGAGCTGGACGAGCTGATCGAGGAGATGGACGAGCAGGGCGTCGAGAAGGCGATCCTCATGTACAACATGCGCAAGCCGTCGGCGACCGCGCTGAAGTTCGTGGAGGCGCGGCCCGAGCGGTTCGCGCTGGCCATCAACGGTGTCGACCTGCTGCGCCCGGTGGCCTCGCTGCGCGAGCTCACCGCGCTCACCCGCGACCTGCCGGTCGCCTACACCGCCGTCGGCGCGAGCTTCTGGGGCGAGGGCAGGTACCCGCCCAGCGACGCGGTCTACTACCCGCTCTACTACAAGTGCTCGGAGCTGGGGCTGCCGCTCTGCATGAACACCGGCATCCCGGGCCCGCCGATTCCGGGCGAGGTGCAGAACCCGATCTACCTCGACATGGTCTGCGTGCGCTTCCCCGAGCTGAAGCTGTGCATGATCCACGGCGCCGACCCGTGGTGGGACGTGGCGATCCGGCTGCTCATCAAGTACCAGAACCTGCGGCTCATGACCTCCGCGTGGTCGCCGAAGCGGCTGCCGGAGAGCCTGATCCACTTCATGCGGACCCGGGGCAAGCAGAAGGTCATGTTCGGTTCGGACTGGCCGGTGCTCCCGCTGCGCCGCGTTGTCCCGGAGGCGCTCGCGCTCGACCTGCCCGCCGACGTCCTCGACAACTACCTCTACGCCAACGCGCAGGACTTCTTCTTCGGCGAGAGCACCACCAAGGAGCACGGATGAACCGCTACGAACTGCGCAGGCAGGACTACAGCCTCTCCGAGGACCAGGCCGAACTGCAGGCCGTTTACGCCAAGTTCTTCCGCACCCGCTGCCCGATCGAGACGGTCCGCGCGGCCGAGGGCACCGGGTTCGACAAGAGCCTGTGGGAGCAGCTCTGCGGCACCGGGGCGACCCGCATGGCGCTGCCGGAGTCGGCGGGCGGCGACGGGGCGGGGCTGGTCGAGCTCACCCTGGTCGCCGAGGAGCTGGGCCGGGTGCTCGCGCCGGTGCCGTGGATCGAGCACGTCGTCGCGGCCCGGCTGCTGGCCCGGTTCGGGCAGCTGCCGGACGACACCGTGCAGGGCAGGCGGATCGTCGCGCTGAACCCGGACCCGGCCGCGCGGCCCGGCCCTCGGCTGATCCCCGCCGGGGCGGTCGCCGACGAGGTCGTCCTGCTCGACGGCGAGGACGTGGTCCGGCTGACCTTCGACAGCCCGCCCGCCCGGGTGGAGAACATCGGCAAGCTGCCGATGGCCTGGGTGGCCGCGGGCACCGCCGACTCCGCCACGGTGCTGGCGAGCGGCCCGGACGCGGTGGCCGGGTACCGGCGCGCGCTCGACGAGTGGCGGGTCCTCTCCGCCGCCGCGCTGGTCGGGCTGCTCGACGAAACCCTGCGCATCGCCGCCGAATTCGCGACCACCCGCTACACGCTCGGCGTCCCCATCGGCACCCTCCAGGCCATCTCGCACCCGCTGGCGAATATCGCCGTCGCGGTGAACGCGGGCCGCAACCTGAATCGCCGCGCCGCCTGGTTCCTCGACCACGAGCCGGAGCACCAGCCGGAGCTGCCCGCCGCGGCCTTCGTCTTCATCACTGGCGAGGCGCCTGCCGCGGCGACCATGGCCGTGCAGGTGCAGGGCGGTCTCGGCGTGTCGGCCGAGGCGGCGTCGGCGGCCTACCTGGTGCGGGCGCGCGGCTGGGCACTGGCGGGCGGGGATCCCGCCCAGCACGCCCGCGAGCTCGCCGAGACCGTCGCCCGGCGCGAAGCCGCCGCCCTTTCCGCATAGGAGAACGCAGACATGGATTTCTCACGCGTGGAGCTGTCCGACGAGGACACCGCCTTCCAGGCCGAGGTCCGCGCCTTCCTGGACGAGCACGTCACCGACGAGGTGCGCCGCCGCGACCGGGAGACCGGCGACAACTTCGACGAGGGCGTGCACCTGGCCATGGCCGCCGCAGGCTGGCTCGCCGCCGAGCTGCACCAGGAGGGCGGGCCGGAGCTGAACCGGCTGCGCGAGCGGCTCTGGGACCTGGAGAAGCGCCGCGCCGAGGTGCCGTGGGTGACCTGGGGGACGACCAAGATCGTGGTGCCCTCGGTGCTGCGGCACGGCTCGAAGGAGCTCCAGGACGAGGTGCTGCCCGGCGTGCTCGACGGCACCGTCCGGCTCTGCCTCGGCTACACCGAGCCCGAGGGCGGCTCCGACGTCGCCACCTGCAAGACCCGCGCGGTGCGCGACGGTGACCACTGGATCATCAACGGCTCCAAGATGTTCACCACCGGCGCGCACAACTCCCGCTACGTCTTCCTGATCACCAACACCGACCCCGCGGCGCGCAAACACAAGAGCCTCACCATGTTCCTGGTGCCGCTGGACACCCCCGGCATCGAGATCCAGGGGCTGCGCACCGTCGACGGCGACCGCACCAACATCGTCTACTACAGCGACGTGCGCGTGCACGACCGCTACCGCCTCGGCGAGGTCAACGACGGCTGGGCGGTGCTGCTCGGCCCGCTCAACGAGGAGCACGGCGTGGTCGACGCGGCCAACGACGGGCTGCAGGACGTCTCGATCATGACCCACCAGGGCTCCACCATGGCGACCACCGTCGACCGGGTCGCCGGGCTCGCCGCCGACCGGGTCGCCGACGACCCGTCGGCGGCGGTGCGGCTGGGCCGCAGCTTCGCGAAACTCGAAGCCGCGCTGAGCGCGCCGCACATGTTCGGCCGGGTCGCGCTGGCCCAGACCATGCGCGACATCTCACCCGACCTCATGGATGTGCTCGGCCCGGCGGCGGCGCTGCCCGCAGGAGCCGATGGCGCCGCCGACGAGGGCGCCGCGGGCTACCTGTACCGGTGGGCGCCGCTGTGCGGCATCTACGGCGGCACGCTCGAGGTGTTCCGCAATATGATCGCCCAGCACGTGCTCGGCCTCGGCAGGCCCGCCTACGCGCCGCCGAAGAAGCCGGTGGCCGCGAGCTGATGCCGGAGAACGAAGCGCCGCGCCGCCCGCTCCCGCTGCTGACCCCGCAGAACGAGTTCTTCTGGACCTCGGGAGCGGACGGGCGGCTGCGAGTGCAGGAGTGCCGGTCATGCACCTCGCTCATCCACCCGCCGCAGCCGGTGTGCCGGTACTGCCGGGGCGCGGACATGGGCGTACGCGCGGTGTCCGGCGCGGCCACCCTGATCGGGTTCACCGTCAACCACCGCTTCGCGCTGCCCGGCCTGCCCGCCCCCTACGTGGTGGCGCAGGTGGCGCTGACCGAGGACGCGCGGGTGCGGCTGACCACCAACGCCGTGCAGTGCGACCCGGACAAGCTGCACCTCGGCATGGCGATGGAGGTGGTGTTCGAGCAGCACGACGATGTCTGGCTGCCGCTCTTCCGTCCGGCGCCGCCGCCCGCGCTGCCCGCGCCGCTGCCCGAGGACGAGGTCACCGCTGACACCGTCGCCCGGTACGTCCGCCGTCCCGCGAGCACCGCGAAGTTCGAGGACAAGGTCGCGATCACGGGGATCGGCGCGACACCCCCGGGCCGGCGCACCATGGCCGACCCGCTGGCGCTCACGCTGCGGGCCTGCCGGGAGGCGGTGGCCGACGCCGGGTTGCTGCTCGACGACATCGACGGCCTCTCGACCTATCCCGGCCCCAACCTCGGCCCGTTCGGCGAGGGCGGGGTCACCGCGGTGGAATCCGCGCTGGGGCTGCGGCCGACCTGGCACAGCGGCGGGCCGGAGACCTTCGGGCCCGGCGGCTCGGTCATCGCCGCCATGCTCGCGGTGGCGAGCGGGCTGGCCAGGCATGTGCTGTGCTTCCGCACCATCTGGGAGTCCACCTACGGCGAGCTGGTGCGCACCGGCAGGCTTGCCCCGCCCGGCGGCCGCACCGACAGCTGGCTGGTCCCGTTCGGCGCCACCTCGGCCGCGCACACCCTGGCGCAGAACGCGCAGCGGCACTTCCACCGCTACGGCACCGACCGGGAAACCCTCGGCCGGATCGCGCTCAACCAGCGCGCCAACGCCGCACTGAACCCGGACGCCGTCTACCGCGACCTGCTCACCATGGACGACTACCTGGACGCTCGCCCGATCACCACCCCGTTCGGGCTCTACGACTGCGACGTCCCGTGCGACGCGGCCGTTGCCGTCGTCGTCTCGGCCAGGGACGCCGCCGCCGACCTGGCCCGCCCGCCGGTCCTGGTGGAGGCCGTCGGCACCCAGATCATCGAGCGGCTGGAGTGGGACCAGAGCACACTCACCCACGAGCCCCAGGTCATCGGCCAGGCCGCGCATCTGTGGACCCGCACCGACCTGCGCCCGGCCGACGTCGATGTCGCCCAGCTCTACGACGGCTTCACCTTCAACTGCCTGTCCTGGATCGAGGCGCTCGGCTTCTGCGGAATCGGCGAGGCCAAGGATTTCCTGCGGGACGGGAAGAACATCGCCCTCGACGGCGTGCTGCCGCTGAACACGCACGGCGGCCAGCTCTCGCACGGCCGCACGCACGGCATGGGGTTGCTGCACGAGGCGATCGTGCAGCTGCGCGGCGACGGCGGGGCGCGGCAGGTCGCCGACGCCTCGGTCGCGGTGGTCTCCAGCGGCGGGCTCACCCCCAGCGGGGTGCTGTTGCTGCGGGCCGACCGGTGAGGGCCCGCACCGTCGAGGTCGACGGGATCCCCGTGTCGGCGCTGTGCGCGGAGGTCGACGAGCCGCGCGCGGTGCTGGTCGCCGTGCACGGCGGCGCCGCCAATGCGCGCTACTACGACCTACCCGGCCATCCGCGCTCCTCGCTGCTGCGCACCGGCGCCGCGCTCGGCTTCACCGTGCTGGCGCCGGACCGCCCCGGCTACGGCGCCTCCGCCGTTGCCGAGGCCGAGTTCCGGTCGCCGCGGCGGCGGGTGGACGCGATGTACCGCACCGTCGACGCCCTTCTGGGTGCCCGCAGCCGCGGTGCGGGCGTCTTCCTGATCGGGCACTCTGCCGGGTGCGATCTCGCGGTCCGCATGGCCGCCGACGAGCGCGGCGACGCGCTGCTCGGGCTCGAACTCGCCGGGACCGGGCTGGTCCGGCAGGAGCGCGCCATCCAGCGGATCGCCGCCCTGGTCCGGGAGCAGGACCGCGCGGGCATTCGCGACCTGCTGTGGCAGCCCGCCAGGGTGTATCCGCCGGAGTTGTTCGGCGGCAGGCCGATTGCCGACAAGGCGCCCGGCTACGAGGCCGATGTCGCGGTGGACTGGCCCGACGACTTCCGGGCGCTCGCCTCCGATATCCGGGTCCCGGTGCGCTTCACCTGCGCCGAGCACGAATCGGTGTGGCGCTGCGACGACGAGGCGCTCGACGAGGTGCGCGGAATCTTCTCCGGCGCACCGCGGTTCGCGGTCAACCACCAGGCCGACGCCGGGCACAACCTCAGCGCGGGGCATGGCGCCACCGCCTACCACCTCGGCGTGCTCGCTTTCGCCGAGGAATGCGCGGTGGCGGCGGAGTCCACGCCGGACGAGAAGGAGCGCGGCGCGTGAAGTACGTGCTGGAATACCCGAGCGAGCAGCCGATCGCCCCGATCGACTTCCTGCGCCCCGAGGTGATCCGCGAGGTCGCCGAGCGCGCCGAGGCGGTCGGCTTCGACGCGCTCGCGCTGAGCGAACACCCGGCCCCCTCGGCCAAGTGGCGCGGCGCGGGCGGGCACGAGACCCTCGACCCGATCGCGGCGCTCGGCTTCGTGGCCGGGGTGACCACCCGGCTGCGGCTGCTGACCAACCTGTACGTGCTGCCGTTCCGCAACCCGTACCTGTCGGCGAAGGCGCTCGGCAGCCTGGACATCGTCTCCGGCGGCCGGTTGATCGCCGGGGTCGGGGCCGGGTATCTGCGCGCCGAGTTCGCCGCGCTCGGGGTCGACCACGAGCGGCGCGCCGCCCTCTTCGACGAGGCGCTCGGCGCGCTGCGCTCGATCTGGACCGACCCCGCGACCCCGGTGGGCGGCGCACCCGGCGAGATGTGGTCACAGCGGCCGGTGCAGCGCCCGTATCCTCCGATCTGGATCGGCGGCAACGGCGCCGCGGCCCGACGCCGGGTGGTCGTGCACGGCGACGGCTGGATGCCGATCATCGCCGCGGCGCGCATGGCCGCCGCCATGCGCACCACCGCGCTCGAGACTCCCGAACAGTTCGGGACCGCGGTCGATCGCCTGCGGCGCGACCTGGAGCGGGCGGGGCGCGACCCGGACTCGGTGACGATCCAGGTGGTATGCCCGCACTTCCGCTTCGACGACCCCGCGAGTGTTGCCGAGGCCCGCGCAGTGCTCGCGGATCTCGCGAAACGCGGCGCCACCTCCGCGGTGGTGCACGCCGACGGCAGCGCCCCGGCGGCGACCGCGGCATTCCTCGACCGCTTCGGCGAAACATTCCTCGACGACTGGAGAACATCGTGAAGGTTCCGTTCACCTGGAAGGTCACCGGCTGGTTCATGATCGGCTGGTCGGCCGAGTTCCAGCAGGGGGAGACCCGCCCCCTGCGCTACTTCGGCGAGGACCTCGTCGGGTACCGCGACGAGGACGGGCAGGTGCACGTGCTCACCGGGCACTGCCGCCACCTGGGCGCGCACCTCGGGCACGGCGGCAAGGTCGTCGGCGACTGCATCGAGTGCCCGTTCCACGGCTGGCGCTGGGGCCCGGACGGCCGCAACAAGCACATCCCGGGGGAGAACCGGGTCAACCGCGGACTCAAGCTGCGCGTCTACCCGGTGAACGAGCAGAACGGGTGCGTGTTCATGTGGCACCACCCCGACGGCGCGCCGCCGAGCTGGGAGATGCCGGACATCCTCGGGCTCTTCCCGGATCTCGCCAGGGACCCGGACTCCTTCTACCGGCCCTACCCGGAGTTCTCCCGCAAGGCCGAGCGCGAGCCGGTACACCCGCAGGTCGTGCTGGAGAACGGCCCCGACAGCGCGCACTTCCGCTACGTGCACCGTGCGACGGTGACCCCGAAGATGCTCGAATGGACCGAGGAGGGCCACACCTGGAACTTCCTCACCGGCTGGCCCGACGTGCGCAGCGAGGACCCGGACGCCATGGCGCTGCGCATCCACGCGCAGATGTTCGGCCTCGGCGGCTCGATCAGCGCCTTCGAGGGCTCGTCCAACCACCGGCTCATCTTCGCCTCCACGCCCGTGGACGACGAGAGCTCCGACCTCTTCTACTCCATCTGGTGGCCCAAGCTGCCCGGTGACGACGGCGACGTACCGCCACCGGAGGTGCAGGCCAAGGTGGAGCGGCAGTTCCTCGTCACGGTCTGGGACGACCTGAGCATCTGGCGCTACCAGAAGTACGTCGAGCACCCCGCGCTCTCCCCGGCCGACGCGAAACCGTACATGTCGCTGCGTAAGTGGGCGACGCAGTTCTACGACGTCCCCGCCGAGGCTCAGGTGTGAGCAGGCTGCTGCCCGCCGAGCTCGTCGCCCCCGGCCGGACCGCGCTGATCACCCAGGAACTCCAGGGTGCCGTCGTCGGCCCGGCCGCCGGGCTGCCCGCGCTCGCCGCGGCCGCCCGCGCCGAGGCGCTGCCGAACATCGCCGCGCTGCTCCCGGTGGCCCGCGCGGCCGGGGTCACCGTGGTGCACTGCCTGGTCGAGCGCCGCGCCGACGGCCGCGGCTCCAACCGCAACGCCGCGCTCTTCGCCCTCGGGCGGCGCGGCGTCGCGGTGACCCCGGGCAGCCCCGGCGCCGCGCTGCTCCCCGAGTTCGGCCCGGAGCCCGAAGATCTGGTCTCGACCCGCCGCCACGGGCTCGGCCCGATGGGCGGCACCGACCTGGATGCCACCCTGCGCAACCTCGGCATCCGCACCCTCGTCGTCACCGGCGTCTCCCTGAACGTGGCGATCCCGAACCTGGTCATGGACGCGGTGAACCGCGCCTACGACGTCGTGCTGCCCCGCGACGCCGTGGCCGGGGTGCCCGCCGAGTACGGCGCCGCCGTCATCGCCAACTCCCTCACCCTGCTCACCACCGTCACCACCACCGCCGAACTGCTCGAGGTCTGGTCGCGGTAGTCACCGGATCAGCTCACGGCGCCGGGCCCCCGCCACCAGCAGCCCGACGGCGACCCAGACGACGGGCCAGGGCGCGGGTTCGAAGACGATCGCCGCGAACGCCGACCAGATGCCCAACCCGGCGGCGAGGAACAGGGGCGGGACGATGTCGCGGCGATCCAGCCACAGCACGAGCCCGCCGATCAGTACGAGCGGTACCCCGAAACTGCCTGCGGTGAGCCAGAAGGCGCTGTTCGCCGGGCTCATGTCGATGATGTCACCGCCCGCACCCCACAGCGCGCCGGAGAACCAGTCGCCGCTGTGTCGGGGGGTGGTGAGCGCGAACCCGGCCACCAGATGCGCGGCGCCGAGGAGCAGGAGGAGGCGGCCTGCCCAGGTGATCATGTCGGTCTCCCATCCAGATACGGAACTATAAGTTCCGAAACTCGTAGTTCCGTATACTAGGGGAGTGAGCGAAGGCAAGCAAGGCGGGCGGCCGCGCGACGAGCAGGTCGACCGGGCCATCGCCCGGGCGGCGCGCGAGCTGCTGGCCGAGCGCGGGTACACCGGTTTCACGGTCGACGCCGTCGCGGCGCGGGCCGGGGTGGGGAAGGCGGCGATCTACCGCCGCTTCCCCACCAAGCAGGAGCTGATCTACACCGTCGCCATCCACGGCGCGAACGGCGAACCACCGGCGGACCGCGGCTCGCTCGCCGCCGACCTCACCGCGGTCTGCCGCACCCTCGCCGAGCAGCTGGCCGCCGCGCCGCCCGGCGTCTACACGGGGTTGCTCGCCGACCTCTACGGCTCCTCCGGGCTCGCGACCCGCTTCTCCGAGGTGTTCCTCGCCCGACAGCGCGCCGTGCTCGAGGAGGTGCTCGGCCGGGCGGTCGCGCGCGGCGAGCTCGCCGCCGCGCCCGACCCACTCGTGCTGCACGCCCTGGTGGTCGGACCGCTCTTCGTCTGGCTCTTCGTGCTCGGCGGTGCGCCCGAGGAGGTGCGGAAGCTGGTCGACACGGTGGTCGCGGGGGTGCTCGCCGTCCTGCGCTAGTCGCTCGAGGGCAGCTGGGCGGCCTGCTTGAGCCCCAGCGGGATCCCGGCGACGGCGAGGCTGCCCGCGCCCGCCCGGGTGACGAGCAGCTCGGCGCCGCTCTCGTGGGCGTAGCGCTTGCCGAGCACCGTGCCCTCGGCGAAGTCGGGGTCGAGCACGGCACCCGCCTGCTCGGCGCCGAGCGGGACCAGCGGCGCCCCACCGCAGGTCAGGCTCTCGAGCGCGGCGGTGGACTTGACCACGATCACCTGGGTTTCGCACACCTGGCTGGCCAGGCGGGTGCCGTTCCTGATCACACTGTCTCCTTGTCGATGGCGGTGAACTCCGCGACCAGGTCGCGGCGCAGGATCTTGCCGGTCGGGGTGACCGGCAGCTCGTCGCGGAAGACGACGCGGTCGGGGGTTCTGGAGCCGCGCAGGGCGGCGCGGACGTGGGCGCGCAGGGCCTCCGGGTCGGCGACCGCGCCGTCCGCCGGGACGACGACGGCGAGGATGATCTGACCCCACTCGGGGTCGGGCACGCCGACGACGGCGACCTCGCGCACCGCGGGGTGCTCGACCAGCACGTCCTCGAGCTCGGCGGGGGCGATGTTCTCGCCGCCGCGGATGATGGTGTCGTCGGAGCGGCCGCCGAGGAACAGGTAGCCGTCCGCGTCGAGCTCGGCGAGATCGCGGGTGGGGAACCAGCCCTCGGCGTCGAGCGCCGAGCCGATGCCGGTGTAGTTGCCGGACACTTGAGGGCCGCGGACGAACAACTCGCCGGTGGCGCCGGGGCCGAGCACGGCCCCCGACTCGTCGCGGACCTGGAGTTCCACACCGGGCACCGCGCGCCCGACCGAGCCGAGCCGCCGGGCGACAGCGGGGTCGGCCGCCGCCGCGGCGATCCGGTGGTCGTCCGGGGTGAGGACGGCGATGGTGGAGCTGGTCTCGGTCAGCCCATAGGCATTGACCAGGCCGACCGACGGCAGCAGCGCCATGGTCCGGCGCACCAGGGGGAGCGGTGCCTTCGCGCCGCCGTAGGCGAGGGTGTGCAGGGACGGCAGCTCGACCGGGTGCTCGGTGAGCTCGGTGACGATCCGGTCCAGCATGGTCGGGACCACGGTGGCGTTGGTGACCTTCTCCGTGTGGACCAGCCGGACCCAGTCGCGGGCGTCGAACCGGCGCAGATAGACGATCTTCCGGCCCGCGTACAGGTTCGACAGCGCGGCCCCGACGCCCGCGATGTGGTACGGCGGAACGCAGACGAGCACCGCGTCCTCCGCTGCTGCGGAGCCGAAATCAACGGTGCCGGTGACGTATTCGTTGAGGTTGGCGTGGGTCAGCTCGACCGCTTTCGGCTGCGCGGTCGTGCCCGAGGTGAAGAGCACCACCGCGACGTCGTCCGGGTCGGGGAAGACCGGCTCGGGAGGTGCGGCGTGCGCCCTGGCGGTGGCCAGGAACAGCGCGGTGTCCACCACCTGGTGACCGGCGCCCCGCATCACCTCGGCGTACTCGCGGTCGGCCACCACCAGCGGCGCGGGCAGCCGGTCGACGAGTTCGTGCAGCGCCGCGGCGCCGAGCCGGTAGTTCAGCGGCGTGAACGAGAGCCCGGCGCGGGCGCTCGCGAAGAGCAGCAGGGGGAGCGCGAGTCCGCCGGTGCCCACGTAGGCGACGTGGCGCACCCGGGACTCCAGCAGGAACCCGGCCGCCCGATCCGCCATGGCGTCCAATTCGGCAACGGTGACCGACGCACCGTCGGCACTGACGGCTACGCGGTCCGGATCGCCGGAGACTGCCATGTCGAGCAGTAGCGACACGCTCATCGCGACGCCGCTCGGCGGGGAAGGGCGAGATGCATGGTGACTGTCCTCCGAATGTCAGGGATGGGATACGCGGTCGCGCCGCCGCCTGCGCTCGACGGCGAAGCGGGCGGCGCGCTCGATGGCCTGCGCGGCGGAACCGGGCCGCCAGCCGAGCTCGCGCACGGCCTTCCCGTGGTCGAGCGGGCCGGTGTGCCTGAGCAGGTTCACCGCGGTCGCGTTCAGGACGATGTCGCGGCGCAACAGCCGCCCGATGATCGAGGCCATCCGGCCCACCGCCACCAGGACGAGCAGCGCGATGCCGAAGCGCGGTGCGGGCACGTTCCCGGCTCCGGCCGCGATGCGGTAGATCTCCCGCTGGGACACGAAGCGTTCGGAGACGATGTAGCGCTCGCCCGGCCGCCCGTGCTCCCCGGCCAGCAGCAGGGCGCGAGCGGCGTCCTCGACATCGACGACCTCGGACGCGACACCGCGGAAGTACACAGGCATCCGCCCCAGCGCCGCGAGCGCGACGAGGGAGCCGTGCGGGGTCGGTTGCCAGTCGCCGGTGCCGTAGGTATTTGCGACGCACATCGCGACCGCGGGCAGCCCGTGCTCACGGCTGTGCCGCAACACGAGCTCCTCGGCTTCGCGCCGCGACCTGATGTAGGCGCCCCCGGCCTCCGCCCAGTCGAACGGCGTGTCCTCGGTTGCGGGAGCGGGCCCGTCACCGAGCCCGACCGTGCCGATGGTGCTGGTGAACACGAAGCGCCGCAGCCGCGTCTCGGCAGCGATCCGCAGCACACCGCGCAGCCCGTCGACATTGGTGCGGAACAGCGGCGCCGGGTCGCGCAGCCATGCGCGGGTGTCCACGACACAGTAGTAGACGACTTCGCACCCGGACATGGCGGCACGAACGGCTGCTTCGTCGAAAATGTCCCCATAGTGCCGCTCGACATCCAGATCATCGATCCCGCGGGTGGGGCTGGTCTCGCGCAGCAGCACCCGCACCCGGTCGCCGCGGGCGACGAGCTGCCTGGCGACGTGCGACCCGAGAAACCCGCTGGCACCCATGACCAGCACCGGCGCGGTGGTGAGGGGATCCATCGATCTGCTCCTAGAGAACGGCGCCGGATTCCTTGGCGGCGATGATCTGATCCCAGTCCATGCCGAGCTCGAGCAGGATCTCCTCGGTGTGCTGGCCGTACTCGGGGGCGCGGGTGGGCGCGGGCGGTGTCTCGTCGAACTGGACCGGTGCGGCCACCGTGCGGAACTGCTCGCCCGCGTCGTCGGTCAGGGTCAGGAAGTAGCCGTTGGCCTGGGCCTGGGGGTCGTCGAGCACCTCGCGGGGGGTGGCGATGGTGGCCCACACGCCCGGCTCGTCGGCGAGCGCCTGCTGCCAGTCGGCGAGGTCGCGCTCGGCGAAGGTGCGGCGCAGCTCGGCGGTGGCGACGTCCTGGTTGGCGACCAGGTTCGCCAGCGGGACGAAGCGCTCGTCGGTGCCGAGGTCGGGGCGGCCGATGCGGGCGCAGAAGCCGGGCCAGAAGCGGTCCGCCTGCAGCAGGACCAGCTGGATCCAGCGGCCGTCGCGGGTGCGGTAGCGGTTCACCGCGGGGTTGGGGGCGGTGCCCGCCTTACCGACCGGGATGCGGTCGATGCCGAAGTAGTCAGCGGCGGCGATGTCGGGGGCCACCGCCCACATGCCCTGCGCCAGCAGCGAACTGTCCACGATCGGGGCGTGCCCGGTGCGCTCCCGGTGGAACAGCGCGGCGGTGATGCCGCCCGCCAGCGTGATACCGCCCTGCAGGTCACCGAAGGCCGGGGTCTGGGTGACCGGGAACTCCTGGTCGGCCACGGTGAGCGCGTGCGCGACGCCGCCCCTGGCCAGGTAGCTCGCGGCGTCGAAGCCCCCGCGGTCCTTCTCCGGCCCGCGGCTGCCCTGCCCGCTGCCCCGCGCGATGATCACCGTCGGGTTGAACTCGCGGATCTGCTCCACCGTCAGCCCGGCGCGCTCCAGCGGCGCGGGCAGCCAGTTGGTGAGGAAGACATCGGCGCGGGCGATGAGCTCGCCGAAGATCCGCCTGCCCTCGGCGGACTTGATGTCGACGCCGATGCTGCGCTTGCCGTGGTTGCCGATCTCCATCATCACGCTCGCGCGCACCCTGGCGGTGGCCGGGTCGAGGCCGCCGATGGTGAGGTAGCGGCAGGGATCACCGCCCCTGGTGTCCTCGATCTTGATCACCTGCGCGCCCCAGTCGGCCAGTGCCGCCCCCGCGCTCGGGACATACGTCCACGAGGCCAGCTCCACCACCTGCACACCGTCGAGCAGTCCTGACATCGCCGCTCCTTCCCACGTCCGGTCGATCATCTTGAAGTACTATACGGTAAGAGTTACAGTTACTCACCCGATACCGTTGTCGGGACCAACTGGAGGGCTTGTGAGCGACGTTCTCGGAGCACGGACCGCCCCGGTCATCGAGGTCGCGGCGCGCGCCGCGGCGCGGGCCGAACGCAGGATGCTGATCGACGGCGAGCTGCGGGCGGCCGCGGACGGCGCGGAGTTCGACAACATCGCCCCCGCGACCGGGCAGCTGCTCGGCGGCACCGCCGCCGCGACCGCCGCCGACATGGACCGGGCGATCGGCGCGGCGCGGCGCGCGTTCGACGAGACGGACTGGCCGGTGAACCGCGCGCTGCGCAAGCGCTGCCTCGAGCAGCTGCAGGCCGCGCTGGAGAGCGAGAAGGCCGAAGTCGGCGAGGAGCTGATCGCCGAGGCGGGCTGCCCGGCCATGACGCTCAGCAATGCGCAGGTGGACTGGCCACTGGCCGAGGCGCTGCGCTACCCGCTGCGGCTCATCGACGAATTCGGCTGGGAGCGGGTGCTTCCCGGTGGCGGGCTGTTCGGCGAGCGCAATGTGCGCACGGTGGTGCAGGAGCCGGTCGGCGTGGTCGCCGCCATCTGCCCCTCGAACTTCCCGGTCGAGGTGGTGCTGAACAAGATCGGCCCCGCCCTGGCCGCGGGCAACACCGTCGTTCTCAAGCCGGACCCGCACACCCCGTGGAATGCGACCAGGCTCGGCAGGCTCGTCGCCGAGCGCACCGACTTCCCGCCGGGCGTGCTCAATGTGGTCACCACCCCGAGCAACGACGTGGCCGGGCTGCTGGCCACCGACCCGCGCGTGGACCTGATCTCGTTCACCGGCTCCACCGCGGTCGGCAAGCACCTCGTGCGCACCGCCGCCGACACCATGAAGCGCACCTTCCTCGAGCTCGGCGGCAAGTCCGCGCTCATCGTGCTGGACGACGCCGACCCGATGGCGGCCATCCGCAGCGCGATCGGGGTGTGCGTGCACGCGGGCCAGGCCTGCGCCGCCACCAGCCGCATGCTGGTGCCGCGGCATCTCGCCGACGAGATCACCGCCCAGGTCGCCGCCGCCTACGCCGCCGTGCCGCCCGCCGACCCCGCGTTGCCCGACACCCTGGTCGGCCCGCTGATCAGCGCCGTGCAGCAGCGCCGGGTGCTGGACGCCGTCGAGCGCGGAGTCCGCGACGGCGCCCGGCTGGTCACCGGCGGCGGCGTCCCCGACGACCTCGCCCCGCACCTGCGCGACGGCTTCTTCGTGCGCCCCGCGGTCTTCGCCTGCGCCGACAACACCCTGCCGATCGCCCGCGACGAGATCTTCGGCCCGGTGCTGGTGGTCATCCCGCACGACGGCGACGACGACGCGGTCCGGCTGGCCAACGACAGCGACTACGGCCTCGCCGGTGCGGTGCTGTCCAGCTCGCCCGAGCGCGGGATGGCGGTGGCACGGCGGGTCCGCACCGGCGCGATCGGGGTCAACGGCGGCATGTTCTACGGCGCCGACGCCCCCTTCGGCGGAGTGAAGCAGAGCGGGCTCGGCAGGCAGTGCGGGCTGGAGGGCTTCCAGCAGTACCTGGAGACCAAGACGATCGGCACCCGCAGCCCCCGGCCGCGGTGAACAGGAAGGCGAAATCGGTGGCACGACTCGAAGGCAAGGTCGCGGTGATCTCCGGCGCGGCCCGCGGCCAGGGCCGCTCGCACGCGGTGAACCTGGCGGCGGCGGGCGCGAGCATCATCGCGCTCGACATCTGCGCGGACCTGGCGGGCAACACCTATCCGCTGGCGCGGCCCGAGGACCTGGAGGAGACGGTCCGGCTGGTCGAGAAGGAGGGCGTCCCCGCCTGGTCGGCGGTGGTCGACGTGCGCGAGCGCGGCGCCGTCTGGAGCGCGATCGAGGAGGGCGTCGCGGCGCTGGGCGGGCTCGACATCGTGGTCGCCAACGCGGGCATCGCCCCGCTCGGCAGGGGCCAGACCATCCAGTCCTGGTCCGACACCATCGACACCGACCTGGTCGGGGTCTTCAACGTGGTGCAGGCGAGCCTGCCGCACCTGAACGACGGCGGCTCGGTGGTCGCCACCGGCTCGCTCGCCGCCCAGCTGGGCAGCTCGACCAAGCAGGGCCCCGGCGGCTCGGCGTACAGCTTCGCCAAGCAGGTCGTCGCGCACTACGTCAACGACCTCTCGATCCAGCTGGCGAAGCGCTCGATCCGGGTGAACGCGGTGCACCCCACCAATGTCGACACCGACATGCTGCACAACGAGGGCATGTACCGGATCTTCCGCCCCGACCTGGAGAGCCCCACCCGCGAGGACGCCGAGCGCTCCTTCGGCGCCATGCAGGCGATGCCGGTGCCCTACATCTCCCCGCAGGACGTCTCGAACCTGGTGGTCTTCCTCGCCTCGGACGAGTCCCGCTACATCACCGGCAGCCAGCTGCGGGTGGACGCGGGCGGCTACGTGAAGGCCAAGCCGTGGAAAGCGTGACGACGGCGTACAAGCTGTTTCGCTGCCTGGTCTGCAACTTCGAGTACGACGAGGCGCTGGGCTGGCCGGAGGACGGCATCGAGCCCGGCACCCGCTGGGACGACATCCCCGCGGACTGGAGCTGCCCGGACTGCGGCGCCGCCAAGGCCGACTTCGAGATGGTGGAGGTCGCCCGGTGACCGTCCCGGCCACCGGGCGGGTCGTCATCGCGGGCACCGGCATCGCAGGCGCCACCGCCGCCGAGACCCTGCGCAAGCGCGGCTTCGCGGGCGAGATCGTGCTGCTCGGCGCCGATCCGGCGCCGCCCTACCGGCGGCCGATGGTCTCCAAGGAGCTGCTCGCGGCCTCGTTCCCGGCGGAGAAGGCGCTGCTGCGCCCGGCCACGGCGTGGCCGGAGCTACGCATCGATCTGCGCACCGGCGTCCGGGTCGAGGCGATCGACCCGGACGCGGCGCGGGTGGCGCTCGACGACGGCACCGAACTCGGTTACGACGCACTGCTCCTCGCTACCGGTGGCAGGCCTCGGACGCTCGGCGTGCCCATCCCGGGCGCCTTCACACTGCGGGATCGGCACGACGCCGTGGCGCTGCGCGACGTACTGGCCCGGCCCGGGGTCGAGGTGGCGGTGGTCGGCGGCGGCCTGATCGGCACCGAGGTGGCCGCCTCGGCGCAGGCGGGCGGTGCGCGGGTGACGATTCTGGAGGCGGGGCCGCGGCTGCTCGACCGGGTGTTCCCGCCGCCGGTCTCGGCCGCGCTGGAGCAGGTGCACCGCGCACGCGGGGTCGCGGTGCACACCGGCGTCGCGGTGACGGGGGCGGACACCGTCTCCGGCTGCACCCGGCTGTGCTCGGCCGACGGCCGCGAGTGGATCGCCGACGCCGTCGTGGTGGCGGTCGGCATGACCCCGAACGACGAGCAGGCCCGCGCGGCGGGGCTGCGCGTCGAGGACGGAATCGTGGTGGACGAGTTCTGCCGCACCTCAGTACCGGGCGTCTACGCCGCGGGCGATGTCGCCCGCTTCCCGGATCCGGTGCACGTCGGGCACGTCCGGGTCGAGCACTGGAACCACGCCCAGTCGCACGGCGCCGCCGCGGCGGCGGCCATCCTGGGCGAGGCCGCCCCGTACCGCGAGGTGCCGTGGTGCTGGACCACCCAGTACGGGCGCACCGTGCAGGCGGCGGGCAGGCCGGGTGCGGGCGCCGAGCTGATCGTCGACGGCGACCCCGGCGCGGATGCCTTCCTCGCGCTGACGCTCGCCGGGGACCGGCTCGTCGGCGCGGTCGCGGCGGGCCGACCGCGCGAACTGCGCGCCGCGCGAACCCTGATCGGGACCGGCGCCGGGTTGTCCCGTGCCCTGCTCACAGGCCCGATCGACCTCGTTTCGGTGGCGGCCGCGGCCGCCTGATTCCATTACCGCATGACATACTATTGGCATTACGACAACGAACCGCGCCCCCGTGGCGCGGCCCGACAAACCAGGGGTTGAGAGATATGGCCGAGCCCGTCATCGTCGGAGCGGCGCGGACCGCGATCGGACGGTCGTTCAAGGGAACGCTGGTGAACGTGCCCAGCGAGACGCTGGCGACCACCATCCTGCCCGAGGTGATCCGCCGCGCCGGGCTCGACCCGGAGGCCGTTGACGACGTGATCTTCGCCGAATCGCACTACGGCGGCGGCGATCTGGCCCGCTACGCCGCGGTCGCCTCCGGGCTGACCTCGGTGCCGGGGCAGGCGGTGAACCGGCACTGCGCGGGTAGCCTGACCGCCATCGCCAACGGCGCGGCGCACATCGGCACCGGCATGGAGCGGGTGATCGTCGCGGGCGGCGTGCAGTCGCTCTCCACCAACCCGGTCTCCCGGTGGCGCATCCCCGGCACCGCCGACTTCCAGGACGGCTGGATGCCGCCCTCGCACCCCGCGACCCCGGATGCCCCGACCCTGGACATGGCTATCACCGTGGGCTGGAACACCGCGCGGCTGGCCGGGATCTCGCGGGAGGAGCAGGACGCGTGGGCGGCCCGCTCGCACCAGCGCGCCATCGCCGCGATCGACGCGGGGAAGTTCGTCGACGAGATCGTGCCGCTGAAGGTCGAGCAGCCGGACGGCAGCGTCCTCGACTTCACCGTGGACGAGCATCCCCGCCGGGACACCACCGTGGAGAGGCTCGCCCAGCTGAAGGTGCTGCACCCGGAGATCGAGGGCTTCTCGGTCACCGCGGGCAACAGCAGCGGCATCAACGACGCCGCCGCGGCGGTGGCGCTCACCGCCCGCGACTACGCCGAGGCGGAGAACCTCGCGGTGCTGGCGCGGGTCCGTGCCTGGGCCAATGCCGCGGTGACCCCGGCCGAGACCGGCTTCGGAGCCGTGCGGGTCATCGGCAAGCTGCTCGACCGGGCCGGGCTGAAGCCGTCGGACGTCGCGCTGTGGGAGATCAACGAGGCCTTCGCCTCGGTCCCCATCGCCGCGGTGCGCGAGCACGGCATCGACGAGGAGCTGGTGAACTTCTCCGGCAGCGGGTGCAGCCTCGGCCACCCGATCGCGGCCTCCGGCGCCCGGATGATCACCACGCTGGTCCACGAGCTGCGCCGCCGCGGCGGCGGCATCGGCGTCGCGGCCATGTGCGCGGGCGGTGGCCAGGGTGGCGCCGTCCTCATCGAAGTCTGATCGAACGAGAGGAAACACAGTGTCTTTCGAAGGAACGGTTGCCCTGGTCACCGGCGGCGCCGGGGGGCTGGGTGCGGCCACCGTGCGGCGCCTGCACGCCGCGGGTGCCGCGGTCGTCATCGCCGATGTCGCCGATGACAAGGCCAAGCTGCTCGCCGACGAGCTCGGTGAACGGGCCGTCTACGTCCGCACCGACGTCCTGGACGAGGAGTCCGTCCAAGCGGCCATCGCCGCGGCGGGCGAGCTGGGCACGCTGCGCTACTCGGTGATCGCGCACGGCGGCTTCGGCGTGCTGGAGAAGGTCGTCAACCGCGACGGCTCCCCGCACACGCTCAAGGGGTTCACCGACACCATCGCGCTGTACCTGACCGGCACGTTCAATGTGCTGCGGCTGGTCGCGGCGAAGATCGCGACCCAGGAGCTGGACGAGCGCGATGAGCGTGGAGCGATCGTCATGACCAGCTCCATCGCCGGGTATGAGGGCCAGATCGGCCAGGCCGCCTACTCCGCGGCCAAGGGTGCGGTGATCGGGCTGACCCTGACCGGTGCCAGGGACCTGAGCGCGACCAAGATCCGGGTCAACAGCATCGCCCCCGGCACCATGCACACCCCGATCATGGAGCTGATCGGTGAGGAGGGGCTGGCCAAGTTCGCGGCCACCGTTCCCTTCCCGAAGCGGCTCGGCAAGCCGGACGAGTACGCTTTCCTGGCCCAGCACCTGTTGGAGAATCCGTACATCAACGGTGAGGTGATCCGGATCGACGGCGGGCAGCGGTTCCAGCCGAAGTAGCGGACTCGAGCGGCGCGGAGGTGGCGATGGCACCCGACGAGGTGGGCGATCCGCGCCGCTCGCGATCCCGGGCGCGGCTGCTGGCCGCCGCCACCGCGCTGGTGGAAACAGGTGGGGTGCACGCGGTCACGGTGGAGGCCGTGACCCGGTCCTCGCGGGTCGCCCGCACCACCGTCTACCGGCACTTCCACAGCATCAAGGAGCTGCAGGCCGCCGCGCTCGGCCAATTGCTGGCGCCGGTGGTGGCCCCCGCGCCCGCCACCGGCACCCTGCGCGACCGGCTGCTCGACCTGGTCCGGCGGCAGGCCGAGGTGATCGACACGGTTCCGCTGCACCTCGCGGCGCTCACCTGGGTCGCCATCTCCGGCGACGGGTCCGAGGAGGCCGGTTCGCTGCGCAACCGGATCATCGAGCAGTACCGGAAACCCTTCGACGAGCTGCTCGGCAGCGCCGACGGCAAGCGGGCGCTGGCAGGGTGCGACCCCGACGTCGCCCTGGCCCAGCTCTTCGGCCCCATCGTCTTCGCCAAGCTGGTCGGCTTCGGCGGAACCGGGCCCGAGCAGTGCGCCCACATCGTCGACGACTTCCTCACCGCGCGCGGCAGTCCCGGTGCCACATGAGAGCGGCCCCGGTCCGGTGGAC
>NZ_JBHVAK010000015.1:0-113027 GCF_042667085.1 Nocardia sp. NPDC057353 | reverse complement strand
GGCCGGGTTCGATGTCGAACCCGGCCCGCTCCCTGTGTTCTCCGGCTGTCAGCAGGTGACCGGCGCCGCTTCCCCGTTGAAGCGGGACTCGACGTAGCTCCACGCCTCGCCGAAGCCCGCCACCGCGGTGGTCATGTGCTCGGCGATGTCGTAGGGCGCGAACTTGAGCGGGGTGCCCGCGGCGCACCAGCGGTTCGCCGTCCGCTCCAGCGGCTCGAAGGCGGTGAGCTGGTCGTACCGGCCCTGCCACAGCATGATCGGCGCGGTCGGCGTGCCCGGGTACTCCACCAGGCTGTTCTCGTGCAGCACCGCGCGCGCCTCCGGCGAGTCCATGAGCGCCTTGCTGGCGGCCATCTGGTCCGCGCTCCGGTACGCGCCGTGGAAGAGCAGGAAGCGGCGGCAGGCGTCGTGCGTGAACTCGCGGAACCACAGCCCGTTCGGGTTCAGCTGGTCGCTGATCGGCAGCCGGTCCGGGTACTCGCGCTCCAGCCCCATGGCGGCGGCGAAGGCGAGGCCGAAGCCGATGTGCGGCTCGAAGCCGAGCGAGAGCGCCATCTGCTCCAGGTCGGCGGGGACACCGCCCGCGGCGACCGCGGTCAGCTCCAGCTCCGGCGCGTAGCTGGGCTGCATGGCGGCGGCCCAGGCGGTGGCCATGCCGCCGCCGGAGTACCCGGCCAGCGCGACCTTGGAGTCGGCCAGCCCGAGCTCGGTCGCCTTCTGCACCGCGCGCACGCTGTCCAGCGTCATCTGGCCGCCCAGCTTGGCGGCGCCGTAGGCGACGTGCGGGCCGAGGTAGTCCGGCATGCTGATCGCCCAGCCCTTGCCGATCGGCAGCATGGCGCCCGGCGCGTCCTGCAGTTCACCGTTGAAGAGCGAGCGCGACGGGTTGCACCTGGTGCCGAGCGAGTTGATCAGCGCCTGGTAGGAGACGAGCGGCGGGTTCTTGACGCCGATCGGCAGCAGCACCGTGGTCATGCCCATGACCGGCTGGTCCGACGAGTTGGTGGAGCGGAACGCCACCTGGTGGATGTCGGTGCCGACGTACATGCCGGAGTCGATCTTCCTGGTGCGCACCACGTCGCCGGGGGCGTAGTCGGCGAGGTTCGCGGGCGCGTGGAAGAAGGGATCGGGATCCGGGGTCGGAAACAGCGGCTGCGCCTGTGCGGGCGCCGCGATCGAACCGGCCGAGAACAGGCTCAGCAGGACGATCAGAATTCTGGTTCGAACTCTGGGCACGGTCTTCCTTCGATCTGCGGATGAAGCACGGTGAACGGGCGCACAGTATCGGACTTCGAGAATGATCTTCCACCCGTGCCCGCAATGGCAGGACGGTTCACAAACACGGTCGTTCACGTTTTGGCTGTCTCACACCGGGGAACGCATATGCGCCGGTCAAGTGCGGTCATCCGCCTTCAGATGCCGGGTGCGGCGATCCTCGGGAACGGCATCTCGGCCTCCACCAGGTAGGCCAGCTGCAGCAGCACCCGCTCCGCGCCGCGCACCCCGGCGAACTGCACGCCGAGCGGGACGCCCGACGGGGCGAGCCCGGCGGGCACCGAGATCGCGGGGGAGCCGGTGATGTTGTTCAGCGGGGTGAAACCGACGTAGACGCGCAGCCGGTCGAGCAACTCGTCGAACGGGACGGTGGGGGCCAGGTGCCCGAGCGGCGGCGTGGCGTGGCCGAGGGTCGGAATGAGCACCGCGTCGTACCCCGCCATCTGGGTTTCGTAAGTGTGGTTGGCGCGGGCCAGGGTGCGCAGCGCGCCGGGGGTGCGCCACACCTCGCGGTAGAACTTCCGGCGCAGCCCCCTGGTCAGCCCGTCCAGTCGGGACCGGTCGAAGTGCCGGTCGGCCAGCTTCCCGGTGTCCGCGACCACCGCCGCGAGCATCGCCCAGTAGTGCAGGAACGCCGTCTCGACGGCCTGGACGAAGGGCAGCGAGAGCTCCCCCACGTGGTGGCCGTGCGAGCTCAGCAGCTCCGCCACCCGGTGCACCGATTCGCGCACCGCGGGGTCGGCCACCGGCCCGGCCGCCGACTCCAGCAGCACCGCGACCCGCAGCGGCCGGTCCGGCGGGCCCTCGACCGCGCCGATCGGCGGGAGCGCGCGGTTCGGGTGCCTGCGCTCGATGGCGGCGGCGAAGGCGGCGGTGTCGCGCACGGTCCTGGTGAGCACCCCCTCGCTCACGATGTTCAGCGGGAGCATCCTGGCCAGCCGGGAGTCGGCGTGCCTGCCCCGGCTCGGCTTGAGCCCGACCAGCCCGGTGCTCGCCGCCGGGATCCGGATCGAGCCGCCCCCGTCGTTGCCGTGCGCGAAGGGGACGACGCCCGCCGCCACCAGCGCGGCGGCCCCGCCGGAGGAGCCGCCCGCCGAGTGCGCCGGATTCCACGGGTTGCGGGTCGGCGCGGCGTACTCCGGCTCGGTGCTGGCGTTGAAGCCGAACTCCGGCATCGCGCTCTTGCCGAGGACGACGGCGCCGGTGCTCAGGAACTCGCGGACGTAGGTGTCGGTGCCGCGCGCCGGGCGCGCGGTGAAGGCCACCGTCCCCTGGTTGCTGGGCATGCCTTCGATGTCGGAGTTGTCCTTGACGAAGGTCGGGACCCCGGCGAAGACGCCGTCCGCCCGCACGGGAAAGACCGGGTCGGCGTAGCGGGCGTGCGCCACCGCGGCCAGCTCCGCGACCGCCGCCGCCCGGCGCGCGGCCGCGGCGGCCAATTCACCGGGAGATCGCTCGCCGCGGCGCACCAGCTCGGCGAGCGCGAGGGCGTCGTGGTCGCCGAGCGCGTCGTCGGTGAAGGCGTGGATCCGGGCGGTGGCAGGGGGGTGAGCTTCGGTGGTCACCCGACCGAATGTAGAAGATCCGGCGAGAACCGGGTTTCCCATGCAGGGTAGGAAAGGCTACCCTCTCCCGCGTTGCTCGACAGATCGAGGAAAAGCATGACTACCCGCCCGCAGGCGACGTTGCCGCTGACATCGGCGCAGCGCGAGGTGTGGTTCGCCCAGCAGCTGCTCGGGAGCCTCCCCCTCACGATCACCCAGTACGTCGACGTGCACGGGCCGCTCGACCGCGCGGCCTACGCGCGTGCCGCTCGCCACACCGCCCGGGAGTTCGGCTCCTACCTGCGGTTCGGCCGCGATGCCGACGGCACGCCGTGGCAGCGGCTGGACTACGAGCAGTACGACGAGGTCGACTTCCACGACTTCGGCGCCGCGCCCGACCCGTTCGCCGCCGCGCTCGCCTGGATGCGCGCCGACCAGCGCCGCCCGCTCGACATCACGGCCGAGGAGGCGTCCTGGTCGTCGATCCTGCGGCTCGGCCCGGAGCGGCACCTGGTCTACACCCGGGTGCACCACCTGGTGCTGGACGGCTTCGGCGCGATGACCGTCGCCCGTAGGCACGCCGAGCTCTACGGCGTGCTGGTGGCGGGCGGAGCCCTGCCCGAGCCGGAGCCGGGCTCGCCGCAGGTGCTGCTGGACGCCGACCGGAGCTACCGGGAGTCCGCGCGCTTCCGGACCGACCGGAAGTACTGGACCGAACACGCCACCGGTTTGCCCGAACCGGTCAGTTTGGCGAACCGCCCCGGTGAGCTCGCGCCCTGGTCGGTCGTGGTCGGCGCCGACCTCGACCCGGAGCGGGTCGCGGCGCTGGCGGCAGCGGGGGCGGGGGCGGGCAGCGCCGCGGTGCTGATCGGCGCGTTCGCCGGGTACCTGGGGCGGAGCACCGGCGGCGCGGAGGTCTCGCTGAGCCTGCCGGTCACCGGGCGCACCACCGCCGTGCTGCGCAAGGCGGCGGGGCTGGTGAGCAATGTGGTGCCGCTGCGGATCGCGGTGCCGGACTCGGCCACCACCGCCGACCTGGTGGCGGCGGTCCGCGCCGAGGTGGGCGGGGCGCTGCGGCACCAGCGGTACCGGGGCGAGGACATCGAGCGGGACCGCGGCACCGTCGGCACCGGGTTCGGGCCCGCGGTCAACATCATGAACTTCCACTCCACCGTCGAGCTGGGGCAGGCGCGCGGCACGCTGCACCTGCTCACCACCGGGCCGGTGCCCGACCTCACGCTGAACATCTATCCGGGTTCGGCGGACGGGCTGCGGGTCGAGTTCGAGGGCAACCCGAACCGCTACACCGAACCGGAGCTCGGCGCGCACCACGCCCGCTTCCTGCGGCTGCTCGCGCACCTCACCGACGACCCGGCCGCCACGCTCGGCGGCTTCGACCCGCTCGACGCCGCCGAGCGGGCGGCGCTCGTGCCGTGGCGGGGGCCTGCCGCGGTACAGGCGCGACCGCTGGCCGAGATCATCGCGGCGGCGGTGCGGCGGGCGCCGGAGCGGACCGCGGTGGTGCACGAGGAGCGGCGCTGGAGTTACCCGGAGTTCGACGCCCGCACCGATCGCATCGCGCGCGAGCTGATCGCGGCCGGGGTCGGGCCGGAGACCAGGGTGGTGACGCTGCTGGAGCGCTCCGCGGAGTCGGTCGCCGCGGTGTGGGCGGTCACCAAGGCGGGCGGCGCCTTCGTCCCGGTGGACCCGGGGTACCCGGAGGAGCGGATCGCCTACGTCCTCGCGGACAGCCAGGCCGCGCTCGCGCTCACCACCGCTGAGCACGCGGACCGCCTGCCTGCCCAGATGCCGCGCATCCTGCTGGACGGCGCACTCGACCGGGACGAGTGGCCCGGTGCGCCCGCGGCGGATTCGGGGCAGCGCTCCGGCGCGCTCGCCGGCGGCCCGGAGCCGCGCTCCGGCGCGCATACCGCGGACTCGGGCCTGCCCGGCGCACCGCCGGAGGCGGGCGGCGCACGGGCGGTCGCCGGGGCGGACCCCGGCCCCATCACCGACGCCGAGCGCACCGCGGCGCTGCGCCCGGAGCACCCGGCGTACCTCATCTACACGTCCGGATCGACCGGCCGCCCGAAGGGCGTCGTGGTCACCCACGGCGGCCTGGCCAACCTGGCCGCGGAGCGGCACGACCGCTACGCCCTGCGCCCGGGCGCGATCGCACTGCACCACGCCTCGCCCGGCTTCGACATGGCGGTCGGCGAGCAGCTCTGCGCGCTGGCGGGCGGCGCGACCCTGGTGGTGGCCTCCCGCTTCACCGTCGCGGGCCCCGACCTCGCCGCGCTGCTGCGCCGCGAGCGGGTCAGCAACGCGATCATCACCCCGGCCGTGCTCGCCACCCTCGACCCCGCCGAGCTCCCCGACCTGAAGGTGCTCGGCGTCGGCGGCGAGGCCATCCGGGCCGACCTGGTGAACGCCTGGGCCCCCGGCCGCGCCATGCGCAACGGCTACGGCCCCACCGAGGCCACCGACATCGCCACCATCGGCGAGCTGGTCGAGGGGCGCCCGGTGACGATCGGCGCCCCGCTGCGCGGCTTCCACGCCCTGGTGCTGGACGCCGCGCTGCGCCCGGTGCCGCCCGGCGTGCTCGGCGAGCTGTACATCGGCGGCCCGGCGCTGGCCCGCGGCTACCACGGCCGCCCCGCGCTCACCGCGGGCCGCTTCGTCGCCGACCCGTACGGCCCGCCCGGCGGCAGGCTCTACCGCACCGGCGACCTGGTCACCGTCACCGACCTCGACGGCGAGCCCGCGCTGCTCTACCACGGCAGGAGCGACTTCCAGATCAAGGTGCGCGGGCACCGGATCGAGCCGGGCGAGGTGGAGACCGCGCTCACCGCGCTGCCCGGCATCGGCCGCGCCGCCGTCACCGCGCACACCGACCCGCGCACCGGCACCCACCTGGTCGCCTACCTGGTGCCCGCCGCGGGCGAGCGGATCGAGCTCGCCGCGGTCCGCGCCGAGCTGGCCCGCGCGCTCCCCGCCTACCTGCGCCCCGCCGCCTACGTGATCCTGGAGAGCCTCCCGCTCACCACCAACGGCAAGCTCGACGCTCGCAGGCTGCCCGCCCCGACCTTCGGCCGCGCCGAGTTCCGCGCCCCCGCGGGCCCGGCCGAGCAGCGGGTGGCCGAGGTCTTCGCCGAGGTCTTCGAGACTGAGCGCCGGATCGGCGCGGACGACGACTTCTTCGCGCTCGGCGGCACCTCGCTCTCCGCCACCAGGGTCGCCGCCCGGCTCCGGGTCCCGGTCCGCGCGGTCTTCGACACCCCGACCGTGGCCGGGCTGGCGCCGCTGCTCGGCACCGATTCCGGCGGCCAGGAGCCGGTGGCGGGCGAGCGGCCCGAGGTGATCCCGCCCGCGCCCGCGCAGCTGCGGCTCTGGCTGCTCAACCAGCTGCTCCCGGACTCGGCGGCCTACCACCTCCCGGTCGCGGTCCGGCTGGACGGCCCGCTGGCGCCGCCCGCGCTGGCCGCCGCGGTGCGCGCGGTGCTCACCAGGCACGAGGTGCTGCGCACGGTCTACCCCGAGTCCGGCTCGGGAGCCAGGCAGCAGGTGCTCCCGGTCTCGGCGGTGCTCGCCGGGCTCGATCTGGAGCCGCGTGCGGCCGCGGGCGATCTGCAGGCCGAGCTGACCGCGCTGGCCGCCGAACCCTTCGATGTCGCGGTGGACCCGCCGGTCCGGCTGCGGCTGTTCCGGATCGCGCCGGAGCAGCACGTGCTCGCCCTGGTCGCGCACCACATCGCGGCCGACGGCTGGTCGCTGGGCCCGCTCGTCGCCGACCTGACCGCCGCCTACGCCGCGGCGCACGCGGGCGAGCGGGTCGAACTCCCCGCGCTGCCGCTGCAGTACGCGGACTACACGCTGTGGCAACTGGAGCGGCTCGGCGACCCGGCCGACCCGGACTCCCGCGCGGCGAAGCAGCTGGACTACTGGCGCGCGGAGCTCACCGACGTGCCGGACAGCCTCCCGCTGCCCACCCGGGTGGCGGAGGAGCGCGCGGGCGACGGCGCCGCGGTCGAGATCCCGCTCGACGTCCCGGCGGGCGGCATCGCCGACGGCACCCCGTTCATGATCGCCTTCGCCGCCTACGCGGTGCTGCTGCACCGGCTCTCCGGCAAGGACGACCTGGTGATCGGCACCCCGGTGGCGGGGCGCGGCCACCCGGCGCTGGACGCGCTGGTCGGCATGTTCGTCAACACCGTCCCGCTGCGCACGCGGATCGACCCGGCGGCCACCTTCGGCGAGCTGGTCGCGGCGGTGCGCGCCACCGCGCTGGACGCCTTCGAGCAGGCCGACGTCCCCTTCGACCGGATCGTGCAGGCCGTCCATGCCCCCCGGCTGGACGGCGGGCACCCGCTGCTGCGCACCGTCTTCTCCTACGAGAACCTGCCCGCCCCGCCGCCGCTCGGCCTGGCCGGGCTGCGGGTCGAGGTGCTGGAGGTGCCGCAGCCGACGGCGCAGTTCGACTTGACGCTCACGGTCAGGGAGAACCCGCCGCGCGCGGTCTTCCGGTACGACACCGCGGTCTTCGACCGGGACAGCGTGGAGGGGTTCGCCGAGGGGTACCGCGCGGTGCTGGCCGCCGCCCTCGTCGACCCGGCCGCGCCGGTCGGCGTGCTGGCCGAGGCCGGTGGCGAGGCGGTGGCCGACCCGGCGACCGCGCGCAGCGCGCACGCCGCCCGCGCCGCTCGCGAGGTCGCGCCCATGACCGCGCGCGAGCAGGCCATCGCCGCGGTCTTCGCCGAGGTGCTCGAGCTGGACGAGGTCGGCCCCGAGGACGACTTCTTCGAGCTCGGCGGCACCTCGCTGCTGGTCTTCACGCTGCGCACCGCGCTCGCCGACCGGCTCGGGCTGCGGGTGGCGCCGCGCGCGCTCTTCGCCAGGGCCACCGTGCGGGCGCTGGCCGCGGCGAGCGAGGCCGACGACCCGGTCGCCTACGCCGCCCGGCTCGCCGCGGACGCCGCGCTCGCCGACGACCTCGACGCGAGCCGGCTGGAACCGGCGGACCCGACCGGGCCGCTGCTGCTCACCGGCGGCACCGGCTTCCTCGGCAGCCACCTGCTCCGCGAGCTGCTCGACCACACCGACCGCCCGATCCACTGCCTGGTCAGGGCCGCCGACCCGGAGGAGGGGCTGCGCAGGCTGCGCCGGTCGCTGGAGCGCTACGAACTGGCGCACGACGACCTCGCGGACCGCGTCACCGCGCTCCCCGGCGACCTGGCCCGGCCCCGGCTCGGGCTGGACGAGGCGGACTTCGCCGCGCTCGCCGGGCAGCTCTCGGCGATCGTGCACAACGGCGCGCTCGTCAACCACCTGGCGACCTACGAGCAACTGCGCACCGCGAACGTCGGCGGCACCCGCGAGCTGCTCCGGCTGGCGAGCACCGCGCGCGCGGTGCCGGTGCACCTGGTCAGCACCCTTGACGCGGTGCTCGGCGCGGACCGGAGCGGGGTGGTCACCGAGCGGAGCGAGCTGGCCGCGGACGAGGTGAACCGGCACGGGTACGTGGCGAGCAAGTGGGTGGCCGAGCAGCTGGTCCGGCGCGCGGGCGAGCGCGGCCTCCCGGTCGCGGTGTACCGGCCGGGGCTGGTCGGCGCCTCCGCCCGCACCGGGCTGATTGCGGCCGACGACTCGCTCTGGACCATGGTCAGGGCCGCCGCGCTGCTCGGGATCGCGCCCGCGGTACCGCCGGGGGCCGCGGTCTCGCTGGCGCCGGTGGACTACGTGGCGCGCGCGCTCGCCGCGCTGGTCACCGGGGGTGTGCCCGCCGGGGAGCGGTACCACCTGGTGAACACCGAGCCGACCCCGGTCGCGGAGATCCTGCACGGCCTGGAGCGGTTGGGGTACGCGCTGCGCACCGTCACCCCGGACGAGGCGCAGCAGGTACTCGCGGCCCGGCTGGCCGCGGGCGGGGCCCCAGGGGACGACCTGGCCAGGGCCGCGCTGCTGGTCGGGAACTACGCCGACCTGGACTCCGGCGTCGGCGACCTGGTGCTCGACGACACCGCGACCCGGCGCGCGCTGGCGGACACCGGCATCACCTGCCCGGCGGTGGACGCCGCGGTGATCGACCGGTGCCTGCTGCGCTTCCGGGAGGCGGGGCTGCTGCCGCAGCCGAGCCCGGCCGCGGGGTGAGGCGGGGTCAGCCCTCGGCCACCGGCTCCCTGGCCATCACATCGTCCCACCAGGAGGTGAGCGGGCTGGGGTCCGGCCAGACGACCGCGGTCGCGGGCTCCTCGCCGTCGGGAAGCTGCTGGTAGTCGGGGAGCGGTGCGGGGCGGATCATGACAGGTTTCCTCCGGAGTCTCGCCGGTGCGCCGGTGCCGGGCAGAGCTCACGAGAGGCGCCCAGACAGTGGCGCGCGCACGAATCGAAACTGGCAGTGATGCAATAGTATTCGTTTTTTCCCTTTCCGACATGGCAATCGGGTAAAGATCACGTTGCACAAGAGGCTTTTCGACACCGATCGAAAGCATTTGTGCAACAGCAAATTCCGATGCACGTGCATCGCTGTGAAGTCCGCGGTGTTGCCATGAGGTTTCCGGCCGCCGTTCATGGCTAGGCTTTCCCCATGCGGTTACACCGGGCCCGCCGCCTGACGCGGCCGATGGGCATGGCGAGCAGCCTCGACGAGTGGTTGGTGGAGCGCAGCGCCGAGGTCAGGCCGAGCCCGGCCGACCGCGCGCTCCGGCTCCTCTCGACCAGCGCGAACCACAACCGGCTCTGGCTGGTGGCGGGCACGCTCATGCTGCTGGCGGGCAATCGGCCGGTGCGCAGGGCGGGCGCCCGCGGGCTGCTCGCCGTCGCGCTGGCCAGCGGCACCGCCAACGGCGTCGCGAAGCCGCTGTTCCCGCGGCGCAGGCCGCCGGACGAGTCGGTGCCGTTCGTGCGCAGGCTGGTCAAGCCGCCGGTCTCCTCGTCCTTCCCGTCCGGGCACTCGGCCTCCGCGGCCGCCTTCACCGCCGGGGTCGCGCTGGAGTGCCCGCCCGCCGCGGCGGTGGTGGCGCCGGTCGCGGTGGCGGTCGCCTACTCCCGGGTCCACATCGGGGTGCACTGGCCCTCCGACGTGGTGGCCGGGGCCGCGCTCGGGGCCGGGATCGCCTGGGCGACGCACCGCTGGTGGGCGGTGCGCGCCGATGAACCCGCCATGCTCGGCCCGGCCGAGTACGTCGACCCGGTGCCCGCGGGGCGCGGGCTGCTGCTGGTGGTGAACCCGCACTCGGGCAGCGGCGCGGGCGCCCACTACGCGGCCGAGCTGCGCGGGTTGCTGCCCGAGGCGACGGTGGTCGAGCTGCACCCCGACCGCGACCTGGTCACCGACCTGGAGGACGGGATCGCGGCGGGCGGGATCACCGCGCTCGGGGTGAGCGGCGGCGACGGCACCGTCTCGTGCGTGGCGGGGGTCGCGGTGCGGCACCGGCTGCCGCTGGCGGTCTTCCCCGGCGGCACGCTGAACCACTTCGCCAGGGACGCCGGGGTGGAGGACGCCGAGCGCACCGTCGCCGCGCTGAACGCGGGCGAGGTGGTGCGCGCCGACACCGCCAGGGTCGACCTGGACGGCGCGGGCCACCGCGACTTCGTCAACACCGCCAGCCTGGGCGGGTACCCGGACTTCGTGCGCATCCGCGAGGAGTGGGAGCGCAGGCTCGGCAAGTGGCCCGCGGCCGCGCTCGCCATGATCCGGGTGCTGCTGCGCGCGCGGCCGGTGCACGCCGAGGTGGACGGCGAACCGAACGCGCTGTGGATGCTCTTCGTCGGCAACGGGCGCTACCACCCGGCGCACCAGGTGCCGATGTCGCGGCCGGAGATGTACCGCGGCACGCTCGACGTGCGCTACCTCCGCGCCGACGTGCCGTTCTCGCGCACCAGGCTGGTCTGGGCCACGCTCACCGGCACGCTGGAGCACTCGCCCACCTACGTGCGGCGCGAGGTGCACCGGGTCGCGGTCCGGGTGACCGGCCCCGAGGTCTCGCTCGCCACCGACGGCGAGGTGGACAGCCGCGGGCGGGACTTCGTCTTCCGCAGCAACTCGGGGGCGCTGCCGCTGTTCCGCGCGGCGTCCGACGGGCCGGGGCCCGGCTGAGTCAGGCCGGGTAGCACTGCATCTCGGTCGCCTTGACCGCGGCCCAGAGGCAGGTGCCAGGCCGGATGCGCAGTTCGGCGACGGCCGCCGCGGTGACGTCGGCGAGCACCGGGGGCGCGCCGTCCAGCCGCACCCGGGTGCTGTGCGCGTGCTGCTCCACCCCCGCGACCGTCACCGGCCAGGTGTTGCGCGCGCTGCCCGCAGGGCGCTCCGGGTGCAGCGCGACCGCGCTCGGCGCGAACGAGACGAAGACCTCGCCCCGTTCCGGTTCGGCGAGCGTGAACCGGCCCGGTTCAGGAGTTTCGTGCGCGTTGCCGATGCTCGGGCTTCCCGCCGGTGCGGTGCTGCCTGCCTGCTTCTCCGCGGCCGTGACGTGGCCGGGCGGCATCTCCCCACCGCTGCCTGCCACCAGCACCTCGGTGCCGGTGGCGACCCCGCGATAGAGGTTCAGGCCGACGAGTTCGGCGACGTAGTCCGAGCGCGGGCGGCGGGCGACCTCGGCGGGCGGGCCCTGCTGCACGACCCGGCCGTGCTCCAGGATGACCAGCCGGTCGGCGAGCATCATGGCGTCCAGCGGGTCGTGCGTCACCAGCACGGTGTGCCCGGGGTAGGCGCCGAGGTGCCGGGCCAGGTCGGCGCGGACCCGCACCCTGGTCCCCGCGTCCAGGGCGGCCAGCGGCTCGTCCAGCAGCAGGACCTCGGGGTCGGTGGCGAGCGCCCTGGCCAGCGCCACCCGCTGCGCCTGGCCGCCGGAGAGCGCCCGCGGCCTGCGGTCGGCCAGCTCGGCGAGGCCGACCGCGGCCAGCCGGGCGGCGGCCCTCGCCCGCGCCTCGGCGCGGGGCACCCCGCGCGCCCGCGGGCCGAAGGCCACGTTCTCCAGCGCGCTGAGGTGCGCGAAGAGCAGGTAGTCCTGGAAGACGACGCCGACCGCGCGCTGCTCCGGCGGCACGAAGACCTTCGGCGGCAGGTCCCACTCCCGCGCGCCGAGCCGGACCGCGCCTGCGTCGAGCGGGGTGAGCCCGGCCAGCGCGCGCAGCGCCGTCGTCTTGCCCGCCCCGTTCGGCCCGAGCAGCGCCACCACCTCGCCCGGCGCGACCTCGAGGTCGAGGTCCAGCCGGAATCGCTCGCGCTCGACTCCGAGCCGGGCCCGCAGCGTCACAGCGCCCCCCGGATCCAGCGCTCGCGCAGGGCGACCAGCACCGTCACCGAGACCGCGAGCAGGACGAGGCTGAGCACGATGGCGGCGGCGGGATCGGTCTCCAGCGCCAGGTAGACGGCGAGCGGCATGGTCGTCGTCGTCCCGGGGAAGTTGCCCGCGAAGGTGATGGTCGCGCCGAACTCGCCGAGCGCCCGCGCCCAGCAGAGCACCGCCCCGGCGACCACGCCGGGCAGCACCGCGGGCAGCGTCACCCGGCGGAAGGTGTACCAGCGCGAGGCCCCGAGCGTGGCCGCCGCCTCCTCGTACCTCGGGTCGGCCGAGCGCAGTGCCCCCTCCACCGCGATCACCAGGAACGGCAGCGCCACGAAGGCCTCGGCCAGCACCACGGCGGCCGTGGTGAACGGCAGGCTCACGCCGAACCAGGCATCCAGGTACTGCCCGAGCAGCCCGCGCCTGCCGAAGACGAGCAGCAGCGCCACCCCGCCGACCACCGGCGGCAGCACCAGCGGCACCGTGACCAGCGCCCGCAGCAGCCCGCGGAACGGCAGCTCACCGCGGGCCAGCAGCCAGGCCAGCGGCACCCCGAGCACCAGGCAGATCCCGGTGGCCAGCGTCGCGCTCACCAGCGAGAGCCGCAGCGCGGTGGCCACCTCGGGGCTCGCCAGCCGGGCGGGCAGCTCCCGCCACGGCGTCCGCACCAGCAGCCCGGCCACCGGGATCAGCAGGAAGGCCAGCCCGGCGAGCCCGGGGATCAGCAGCAGCGGCGGCCGCCGGGCGCGGACCCGGCGCCTCACCGCTCCGGAACCTCCACCACCACGTGCGTCGACTTCACCGAGGCCACCGCCACCTTCCCGACCTCGAGGCCGAGGTCGTCGACGGACTCCGCGCTGAGCAGCGAGACCACCCGGAACGGCCCGGCCTGCAGCTCGACCTGCGCCATCACCGTGTCCTTGACGATCCGGGTGACGATGCCGCGGAAGCGGTTGCGGGCCGAGGCGGCGACGGTGACGCCCGGCTCCGGCGCGTCGGCGGTGGCGCGCAGGAACTCGGCGAGCTCGCGGCCGTCGATGCCCTTGCGGCCGTTCGGCAGCTGCACCGCGGTCAGCCGGCCCTGCTCGATCCAGCGGCGCACGGTGTCGTCGCTCACGCCGAGCAGCTCGGCCGCCTCACTGATCCGCAGATTCGACACGGATCGGATGATACCGCCGCGGGTGCGTCCCCGGCGTACTCGCTACTGTGGAGAGCGGCGTCCGTGCGCAGGTCACGGGCCGGAACGGAAAGTGGGTCGGCCCGGTGGGGTTCGTGTTCGTCGTCGTCGGGCTGCTGGTGCTCGCGCTCTTCGCCGTCCTGCACCGGTACCTCTGGAAGCGGCTGGTGCGCGACACCACCGACGCGGGTTCGGTGCCGCGCCGCCTCGGCTCGGTGCTCTTCGTGGTCGCGCCGCTGCTCACGCTCGCGACCTTCGTCGGCGCCCGCTCCGGGCTCCCGATCGGCGTCGTCCGCGTCATCGCCTGGCCCGGGTACCTCTGGGCCGTCCTCTTCCTCTACCTGCTGCTCGCGGTCCTGGTCGGCGAGGTCCTGCGCCCGCTCCTGCTCCGCATCGCCTCTCGGAGAACCCGGACTCCGGACGCCGATGCGGCCGCGCCGGCCGACTCGGCGGCACCTGGGACGGTTGCCGTGGCTCCCGCCCCGGTCGCCGAGTCCGCGGCGACCGACCTGACCCGCCGCAGGCTGATCGCCCAGGCGCTGGCGGGCGCTGGCGTCGCCGCCGCGGTGGCGACCGTCGGGCTCGGCACCTACGGCGTGCTGCGCGGCCCCCGGGTACTCGAGGTCGAGGTGCCGCTGGCGAAGCTCCCGCCCGACGCCTCCGGCTTCCGGCTCGCCGTGGTCAGCGACACCCACATCGGCCCGGCCCTGGCCGCGGGCTTCGCCCGCACCGTGGTGGACACGGTGAACGCGACGAACCCGGACGCCATCGTCGTGGTCGGCGACCTGGTCGACGGCGACGTCGCCGACCTGCGCCCGGACATCGCCCCCTTCGCCGACCTGCGCGCCCCGCACGGCGTCTTCTTCGTCACCGGCAACCACGAGTACATCTCCGGCGCCCAGCAGTGGGTCGAGTACCTCCCCGAGGTCGGCATGCGGGTGCTGTTCAACGAGCGCGTCGCGCTGCCCGGCTTCGACCTGGCCGGGGTCAACGACCTCGCGGGCGAGGACGAGGGCAACGGCCCCGACCTGGACAAGGCGCTGGCGGGCCGGGACGAGACGCGCCCGGTGGTGCTCCTGGCGCACCAGCCCGCCTTCATCGAGGAGGCCAGGGCGCGCGGCGTCGACCTGCAGATCTCCGGCCACACCCACGGCGGCCAGGTCTTCCCCGGCAACCTGCTGGCCCGGCTCGCCAACCCCACCCTGGCCGGGCTGGAGCGCTACGACGACACCCAGCTCTACGTCACCCGCGGCGCTGGCGCGTGGGGCCCGCCGGTCCGCACCGCGGCCCCCTCCGACGTCACCGTGCTCACCCTGACCAGCGCCTGAGCTACAGCACCACGCAGAGCGTGTGCAGCGGCGGCCGCCCCGCCGCCCGCCACAGCGCCTCGCACTCGGCGAGCAGGTGCCCGAGCACCGTCCCGTCCTCGGCGCCCGCCCGCCCGGCGACCGGCTGCCCGGCGAGCAGGTCGTGCACCCGCCCGTCCCTGACGTCGACGCCGAGCAGCGCGATCCCGGCCAGCGCGAACGGCACCGTCGGCACCCGGCTGATCCGGCCGCGCGCGGCCCGCTTGCGGCCATCGCCCGCGGCGGTGTGCTGCGCTACCAGCGCGCTCTCCCGGATCTCCGGCACCGAGAGCACCTGCCCGCCCGGGTAGCGCAGCCCGTCCGCGGCGAGCAGCACCGCCCGGTGCTCCGGCCGCAGCGACACCCCGAGCGCGCGCTCCAGCCTGCTCAGCCGCTCCGGCGTGGCGGGCGGCCCGGCGTGCACCGGCGCCTCCGGGTCGGCGATCCGGCCGAGCGCGGTCATGACCGCGATGATCCGGTCCACCGGCGGCGGGTCCAGGTGCACGTCGCGGCCCCACGGCCCGTGCTCCGGCCCCCACATGAGCCGGTCCACCCGCTCGGTGAACTCGCGCAGCCGGTGCCGCAGCAGCGCGGCCAGGTCGGGGTGCAGCACCGGGCGGCGGGCGCGGAGTTCGAAGGCGGCGCCCGCGGGGGTGAGGTAGATGTGCTGGTTGTAGCCGTCCTCGGCGCAGTCGCCGACCGGGGTGTGCGCGGCGGGGTCGGGGTCGATGCCGAGCGCGGCCGGGAAGCGGCCCGCGCTCTCGGCGAAGTACTCGGCGAGCACAGCGGCGGCGCGGTCGTGCCGCGGCCCCGCCCCGAGTTCGGCGGTGCCGAGCAGCGCGGCGCCGTCGGCGTAGCCGTCCCAGCCGTCCGCGGTGGCGAGCAGTGCGCGGTGCCCGGGGTGCAGCGGCCTGCCGAGCCGCCGCTCGGCGGCGGCGAGTTCGGATTCGGTGGCGCCCGGCCGCGGCGGGGTGTCCGGCGCGGGTGCGCCGTCGATCTCCGCGCGTCGGCGCGCCTGTTCGGTGAAGGCTTCCAGCACGGCGTGCCAGGTGTTCGGTTCCGCCATCGCGACGACCCTCCAGCTCGGTCCACGGTGTCGAAACACCACGTACCCGATGGTAGCTGAGTAATTGCTACCGCTCGGGAATTCTCGAGTCCGGGGCCGATGTCGATGAGGTCGACCCCGGCGCTGGGCGGCGGGCTCGGGGCAAATTGTGACCCAGGTCACGGAATGAAGAGTTGCCTGGTCGGGCCGGTGTGGCGCGGGCGGCGGCGCGGGGCCCTTGTTTGATCACCGTCGAACACGGGTATCGGCTGTTTTCGTCGGGTCCTTCGAATTCGCACGGGCGAAGGGCGGGATGAAAGGGAGGCCCGAGCCGCGGGCTGGGAAGGATACGATCGTGACCGACAGCAATCCACAGGCAACGGGAACGCCGGACCGGGGGACGCTCAAGCGCTCCATCGCCGCCTCCGCCATGGGCAATGCCACCGAGTGGTTCGACTACGGCGTCTACGCCGCGACCGCCACCTACCTCGCCGACGCGTTCTTCCCCGGCGAGCTGGGGACGCTCGGCGTCATGCTCGGCTTCGCCATCTCCTTCGTGCTGCGCCCGCTCGGCGGCATGGTCTGGGGCCCGCTCGGCGACCGGATCGGCCGCAAGGCGGTGCTGGCCACCACGATCCTGCTGATGGCCGCGGCGACCGGCGCCATCGGCATCCTGCCGACGCACGCCCAGGTCGGCGTGTTGGCGCCGATCCTGCTGATTCTGCTGCGCGTGGTGCAGGGCTTCTCCACCGGCGGCGAGTACGGCGGCGCCGCCACCTACATGGCCGAGTGCGCGGGCGACCGCAAGCGCGGCTTCTACGGCAGCTTTCTGGAGTTCGGCACGCTCGGCGGCTTCGTCGGCGGCTCCGCGGTGGTGCTCGCCTGTCAGCTGGTGCTCGGCACCGACGCCATGCACGACTGGGGCTGGCGCATCCCGTTCCTGATCGCGCTCCCGCTCGGCGCCATCGGCTGGTACCTGCGCTCGCGGCTGAACGAGTCGCCGGTGTTCGAGGAGGTCGCCGCGGCGAAGACGAAGCGGCCGCCGACCGGGCTGCGCGAGGTGATCGTCACCTACCGGCGCGAAACCCTCACGCTGATCGGCCTGGTCGTCGCGCTCAACGTGGTCAACTACACGCTGCTCACCTACCAGCCGACCTACCTGCAGAACACCGTCGGCGTGGCGGAGTCGACCACCACCGCCATGATGCTGATCGGCCAGCTGGTGATGATGCTGGCCATCCCGTTCTTCGGCGCGCTCTCCGACCGGGTCGGGCGGCGCCCCATGTGGCTGTTCTCGCTGATCGGGCTGATCGTCTTCGCGCTGCCGATGTACTGGCTGATGGGGCAGGGCATCGGCTGGGCGGTGCTCGGCTTCGTGGTGCTCGGGCTGCTGTACCTGCCGCAGCTCGCCACCATCAGCTCGACCTTCCCGGCGATCTTCCCGACGCACGTGCGCTACGCGGGCTTCGCCTTCGGCTACAACGTCTCCACCGCGCTCTTCGGCGGCACCGCGCCGCTGGTGAACGAGGCCGCCATCGAGGGCACCGGCTGGTCGCTCTTCCCGGCCGCCTACATGATGGGCGCCAGCGTGATCGGGCTGATCGCCTGGTTCTACCTGCGCGAGACGGCAGGCACCTCGCTGCGCGGCACCGAGGTGCCGGACGCCGCCACCGACGAGCAGTTCGCGGTGGCGAAGGCCTAGCCCGCCGAGCCGGTCCGCGGCGGCGCGGGGATCAGCCGCCACGGGCCGCAGTTGATGGTCAGGAAGGCGACGTCGGTGGCCTTGATCTCCGCGCGCACCGGCGTCTTCCTGGTGAAGTCGTTGCCGATGATGTGGTTCATGTCGAAGAGGTCGCCCTCGATCGTGTGCAGCCTGCGCCAGTCGCAGCCGTAGCGCTGGTCCGGGGTGCCCGGCGCCTCGTACCACCCCGGCTGGATCTCCGCGCCGACCAGGTACAGGCCGTCCACCGGGATGACGGTCGCGGGCTGGGCGGCGGCGGTGCCCGCGCCGACCAGGCTCGCGGCGGACAGGAGGGCTCCGGCGACGAGCGCCGCTGTGGTGCGCATACCCGTCAGATGTACCAGAGCTGTCAGGTATGAAAGGCTGATTTCGAGATTCGTCGCACATCAGACCGGCCAATGTATGGTACGAAAGTGGTCCGTGGGTGTGGTGTGACGAATGGGAAGGGAGGGGCGTCCGCCCCGGGCGCCGACCGCACATGAAGCCGAGCATTCTGCGAAGCACGACCCGTACCGCCCTGGCTCCGCTGCTCCTCACCGCGGCGGTCTTCGCGCCCGCCCCGGCCGCGCAGGCGCAGCCCGCGCCGGAGCGCGAGCTCGCGGGCCGCACCGTCTTCCTCGACCCCGGCCACCAGGGCAGCGGGCACAGCGAGGACCTCGACCGACCGGTGGACAACGGCCGCGGCGGCACCAAGCCCTGCCAGACCACCGGGACGACCACGGTGAACGGCGTGCCGGAGCACACCGTGAACTGGGCGGTCAGCCAGCTGGTCAAGTCGTCGCTGGAGAGCCTGGGGGCGCGGGTCGTGCTGAGCCGCGCCGACGACACCGGCTGGGGCGGCTGCGTCGACGAGCGCGCCGCCGCGGCCAACAGCTCCGGTGCCGCGCTCGCGGTGAGCATCCACGCCGACGGCGCCGCCGCCGACCAGCGCGGTTTCCACCTCATCGTGCCGCAGCTGCCGATCCCCGACCCGGCGGCCGATCGGGCGCAGTCCGGCGCCGGGCGCGCGGCGAGCACCACCATGCGCGATGCCTACGTGCGCGCCGGGTTCTCGCCCGCCACCTACGGCGGCACCGTGAACGGCCTGCAGACCAGGGCGGACATCGCCGGGCCCGCGCTCACCCGGGTGCCCGCGGTCTTCGTCGAGATGGGCAACGGGGCCAACCCCGAGGACGCCGCCGTGCTGGAGAGCGCCGAGGGGCAGCTGCAGCACGCCATCGCCATCACCACCGGCATCGCCGGGTACCTGCTCGGCCTCTCGCCCGGCAACGGTCAGCCCACCGACCCCGCCCGCACCGAAACCACCCCCGACGCCGCCGCTCCCGGCGATACCGCACCGGGGTCGGTTCCGCCGGCCGGAACCTCCACCCAGCCCCCGACCGGAACGGCCAGGACCCCATCCCTCCCGCGCGCCCGTGGCGTCGACCCGTGGGACTCCGCGCCCCCCGGCCCGGCCGAAGGCCCGATCGCCCAGGTCCTCGAGCTGCTCCGCCCGCTGGCGACCGCGCTCGGCCTGGACGAGCTGGACATCACCACCGGCCTGATCGACCTCGCGTACCGCCTGGCGGGGGCACTGATCAAACCCGCGAACTGAGCCGCCGCACCCTTCACTAGGGTGGTCGGAATGGCGGAGCGGATTCCCGTGCTGATCGTGGCCGGCTTCCTCGGATCGGGCAAGACCACCCTGCTGAACCACCTGCTGCGCGCGGCGGGCGACACCAGAATCGGCGTGGTGGTCAACGACTTCGGCGCGGTGAACATCGACGCTATGCTGGTCGCGGGCCAGGTCGACGCCATGGTCTCGCTCGGCAACGGCTGCGTGTGCTGCGCCGTCGACCTCGGCGAGCTGGACGAGATGTTCACCCGGCTCACCGAATCCAGGCACGCCGTCGACGTCATCGTGGTCGAGGCCAGCGGCCTCGCCGAGCCGCGCAACCTGGTGCGCATGGTGATCGGCAGCGCGAATGCGCGCATCCGCTACGGCGGGCTGGTCGAGGTCGTCGACGCCGAGCAGTTCCCGGCGACCAGCGCCAGGCACCCCGAGCTCCTGACCCACCTGCGCCTCGCGGACCTGGTGGTGCTCAACAAGATCGACCGTGCCCCGGACGCCGACGCGGTGCGCGCCCGGATCGCCGAGACCGTCGGCCAGGTCCCGATCCACGCCACCACGCACGGCCGGGTCGCGCCGGGGCTGCTCTTCGACGAGCCGGTCCGGCGCCCGCAGGACGGCCCCGAGCAGCTCAGCTTCGACGCGCTGCTCGCCGAGCCCTGCGCCGACCTCCCGCACACCCACCTGCACGACGAGTACCGCAGCATCGCCTTCCACAGCGAGCGCCCGCTGGACCCGCGCGCCCTCGTCGCCTTCCTGGAGGACCCGCCGGACGGGCTCTTCCGGGCCAAGGGCGTCGCCGCCGTCGCGGTGGCGGGGGAGCGCCGCAAGTGGACCTTCCACCTGGTCGGCAGGCACGTCGCGGTCGAGCCGGTCCCGTGGACCCGCGGCGAGCACCGCGCGACCGACATCGTCCTGATCGGCACCGGCCTGGACGAGGCCGCGCTGCGCGCCCGGCTCGCCACCACCGAGCACACCGGCGAGCCGCTCGGCGAGGAGGCGCTGCTCGGGCTCTGGCGCTACACCCCGGAGCCGGTCTGATCCTGGCGCGTTCGGTCTGCGGCTGTCGCGTTCGGTGCTGGTGGCCCGGCGACACGCCGACAAGACTCGACGGCGGGACCGCCGCGCCGGACCCGCGCACATCCGGCTCGTTCGCGGCGGTCGATTCGGCGTCCAATGCTGCGGGCGTCGTGTCGTGCGACCGATGGGAGAGCTTCGTGCAGACTTGCGAGAGCGCCACCGCCTACGTGATCGCCGCGCTGGAGGCGAAGGGGACCGCCACCCGCGACGACTTCGACGTGACGGCCATCGTGACCTCGGTGCAGAGCGTGATCGACAGCTGGGACTTCGAGATCCTGGAGCCGCAGTCGTTCTGGCGGATCGCGGCGAGCTACCTCAGGGTGTGAGCGGGGTATGCGCCCGATGCGCCGCCGACCAGCGCCGCGCCGCCCGGCGCATGGACGCCGCGTCCGAGTAGCCGAGCAGCTCCGCCTGCCGCGACCGGTTCACCGGCCCCACCGCGACCGCCCGGCGCAGCCGCGCCTCGCGGGCCCGGTCCAATTCGCGCCGCCAGGTGGTGCCCGCGTCGGCGAGCCTGCGCTGCAGGGTGCGCGGGCTCAGCGCCAGCGCGCGGGCGACCCGCTCCAGCGAGACGTCGCCCTCGTCCATGGCGCGCTCCAGCGCCGCCGCCACCCGGCGCGGCCAGACGGCGCGCAGCGGGGGCGGCGGGGGTAGCGCGTCGGCCAGCGGGCGCAGCACCGCCGCCAGCGCCGGGTCGGCGGTGGCGAGCGGGAGCTCCATGTCGGCGGCGCGGAAGGTGATGCCGTCGTAGGCGGCGCCGAACTCCACCGCGCCGGTGCCGAAGGCCTCCTGGTACACGGCCTGCCTGGTCGGCGCCTGCTGCCGCAGCCCGACCTTCACCGGCGTGATCGGCCCGCGCACCGCGCGCCGGGCCCTGGTGAGCGAGGCGATCAGCCCCCAGAGCTGGGTGAGGTCACGGCCGGGGCCCTCGCCGTCGAGCATGTCCAGGTAGAGCGTGACCTCGCGCTCGTTGTCGGCGAGCAGGTGGAACCGGTGGTTGGTGGTGACCGCGGTGACGTACGGGTCCGATGTCGCCAACCCGGCGCCGAGCGTCGGCGCGGAGGAGAACAGGTAGTCGTAGAGCCCGAGGCTGCTGAGCTGGAAGTTGCCGCCGACCCGCAGCGCGACGTCCGGGTCGTTCAGCGCGTGCGCGGCCACCTCCCACAGCCGGGAGAAGGTCGGGCTCGGCAGGTGTCCGGAGTCGCCGGTCAGCGCCCACTCCGGCAGCCCGGCCTCGCGGGCCAGCTTACGCGGGTCGATACCCGCCGCGGCGAGCTGCGTGATGACGAACCTGTGCAGCAGTACCTGATCCGTGCTCACCCCTGCTCCTCGTCGCCGACCACCCGATCAGCCCATCCTGGCCGATCCCCCCGAGAGAACATCGTCGGATGCCGGGATTCGTTGCCGAGCGGCGACCTATTCCGCCCCCGCCGCCCGAATTCGCCCGTTCCGCCGCGCTCCGGCCCCGCTCACCCGCACGCGTTCACCCACTCCGACATGCCGTCCGCGAAGAGCTGCCGCTTCCAGATCGGCACCTCGAGCTTGATCCGGTCGACCAGCTCCGCGCAGGTGGCGAAGGCCTCGGCGCGGTGCGGGGCGGCCACCGCGACCACGATGGCGCGATCCCCGATCGCCAGCGCGCCGATCCGGTGCTCGGCCGCGACCGGGAGCCCGGAGGCCGCGGCGACCTCCGCGCAGCAGCGGGCAAGGAAGGTCTCGGCCTTCGGGTGCGCCGAGTACTCCAGCGCGGAGACCGCCTGCCCGTGGTCGTGGTTGCGCACCGCGCCGGTGAAGACGACGACGGCGCCGTGCTCCGGGCTGAGCACAGCGGCCTCCACCGCCGCCGGGTCGAGCGGCTGCTCGCTGATCCGGGCCAGGCGGACGTCGCCGGTGGGGGTGGTCATGGTGCTACTCCTCGTGTGCGCCGCCGCCCGCGACCTGGGCGAGCAGGTGGTCGAGCAGGGGTTCCAGGACGGTGATGCCGTCCCGGACGCCGCCGGGCGAGCCGGGCAGGTTCACCACCACCGAGCGGCCGACCAGCCCGGCGACGCCCCGGCTCAGCGACGCCAGCGGGAACTTCGCGGCGCCGTGCCTGCGGATGGCCTCGCCGATGCCGGGCAGCTCCCGGGTCAGCAGGGCCAGGGTGGCCTCCGGGGTGGCGTCGGTGGGGGAGGCGCCGGTGCCGCCGGTGCTGAGCACCAGCTCCGGCTCGAAGCGGAGGGCGTCGGCGAGGCCGAGCGCGATCTCCACGTCCGCGTAGACCAGGGGGCCGCGGACCTCGAAGCCGAGCCGGGTCAGCCAGTCGGCCAGCACCGGCCCGGTGCGGTCCTCGCGCGTGCCCGCCGCGACGCCGGTCGAGGCCACCAGCACCACCGCGTGCCGCGCCCGCGCCCCTGGCGCCTCGGCGATCCCCGCCGGGGATTCGGCGTGGACGGTCGCCGCGACATCGTCCCCCAGCACCTGCGCCGCCGCGGCTCCGGCCGAGTCCGCGTCGGACGACGGCGGCGTACCGCTCCCGGTTGCGGCGGTCGAGCCCGCCTCGGGCGAGGTGGGCGTGCCGGGCTCGTCCGCGGCGGCCTCGGCCGGGTCCGCGCTGGGGGCGAGCACCGCTCCGGATGCCGCGGGAACCTCGACCTCGCGGACCCAATCCCCGCGCTTCCCACCGCTCTTGGTGAGCAGCCGGACTCCGTCGAGCACGGCCGCGGGATCCACCGCCTTCACCATGTCGTGCAGCGTCAACCCCGCCACCGCGACCGCGGTCAACGCCTCCATCTCGACCCCGGTCGGCCCGGTCGTCTTGGCCGTCGCCTCGATCCCGATCCCGTCGTCGAGGAACTCGAACGCCACCTTCACCGAGGTCAGCGCGAGCGGGTGGCAGAGCGGGATCAGTTCGGAGGTCTTCTTCGCCCCGGCGATCCCCGCCACCCGTGCGGTGGCGAGCACATCCGCCTTCGGCAGGTCGTCGGCGCGCACCAGCGCCACCACCTCCGGTGTGGTGCGCAGGATTCCCGCCGCCGTGGCGGTACGCGCGGTCTCGGCCTTGGCGCTCACATCGACCATGTGCGCGCGGCCCTCTGCATCGACGTGCGACAGCTCGCTCACAGGGACCAGACTCGCACAACCGCCCCCGCGGGCAGTTCGGTGACCGCCTCCGGAACCTCCACCAGCGCATCGGCCCTCGCCATCCCGGCCACCAGGTGCGAGCCGGGCCCGGCCACCACCCGCACCCCGTCGCCGTCCAGCGCCCCGCGCAGGTACTGCCGCTTCCCGGCGGGCGAGCGGATCGGGTCCCGCAGCGGCAGCAGCTGTTCCGGCGCCTGCGCCAGCCCGGCCAGCTCGCGCAGCACCGGCCGCGCGAACACCTCGAAGGAGACCGCGGTGCTCACCGGGTTGCCGGGGAAGCTGAGCACAGGCACCCCGTCGACCACCGTGTACCCCTGCGGCCCGCCCGGCTGCATCGCGACCGCGCCGAACACCCCGCCGAGCGGCCCGAGCACCTCCTTGACCACCTCGAAATCGCCCTGCGAGACCCCGCCGCTGGTGAACACCACGTCCGCGACCGCCACCGCGGCGGCGAGCAGCGCGCGGAACTCGCCGTGGTCGTCGGTGCTGTGCGCCACCGACACCACCTCCGCGCCGCTGTCGGCGAGCGCGGCGGCCAGCGCGGCGCCGTTGGAGTTGTAGATCGCGCCCGGCCGCAGCGGGACCCCGGCGGGCATCAGCTCGTCCCCGGTGGTGAGCACCGCCGCCCGCACCGGTGCGAACACCGGGACGGTCGGCAGCCCGACCGCGGCCAGCGCGGCGACGTGCCGCGGCGCCAGCCGCGTCCCCGCCGGGACCAGCAGCTCGCCGCGCCGCACGTCGGTGCCTGCCTCGCGAATGAATTCACCGGCGCCGCGGCCGCGTTCGACGGTCACCGTCGCCCCGTCCGAGCGGGTGTCCTCGACCGGGACCACACAGTCCGCGCCCGGCGGCACCGGCGCCCCGGTCATCACCTTCACCGCGGCGCCCGCGGGCACTGGAGCGAGCTCGCCCGCGCCCGCGGCGAGCACCCCGGCGAGCGGCAGCGTCACCGGTGTGACCAGCACCGACTCGGCGCGCAGCGCGTAGCCGTCCATGGCGGAGTTGCGGAAGACCGGCAGCTCCAGCGGGCTGTGCACATCGGCGGCGAGCACCGCGTGCAGCGCCGCCACCGGGGCGAGCTGCCGCACCGGCCGCGGCCCCGCCGGGCGGAGCAGCTCGGCGACGGTGGCGCGGTAGTCGTCGACCGCCCGGGCCGGGGCGAGGGCGGGCCGGGAATTCATGGGTTTCAGCCTAGTCGGTCGCCTGAGGGCGGCCGTCGTCATAATGGGGGGGTGACGTTGGTCGAGATGGGGATCCCCGCCGTGCGGTCCGGGCATCCCTCGCTGGCCGGCCGCCCCGACACCCCGCTGCTGGTGGACCGGTTCGGCCGCACCGCCCGCGACCTGCGCGTCTCCATCACCGAGAAGTGTTCGCTGCGCTGCACCTACTGCATGCCGGAGGAGGGGCTGCCCGCGATCCCGCGCGAGGAGCTGCTGACCCCGGCCGAGATCGTGCGGCTGGTCACGCTCGCGGTGCGCGAGCTCGGCATCAGGGAGGTGCGGTTCACCGGGGGCGAGCCGCTCATGCGGCGGGACCTGGAGCAGATCGTGGCCGGGTGCCACGCCGCCGTCCCCGCCGTGCCGCTGGCGATCACCAGCAACGGGGTGGGGCTGGCGCACCGCGCGGCCGGGCTGGCCGCCGCCGGGCTGAGCCGGGTGAACATCTCGCTGGACACCGTCGACGCGCGCGAGTTCCACCGGCTCACCCGCCGGGACCGGCTGGATTCGGTCTTCGCCGGGGTCGCGGCCGCGCACGCCGCGGGCCTCACCCCGGTCAAGGTCAACGCGGTGCTCATGCGCGCCACCCTGGCAGGCGCCCCCGACCTGCTGCACTGGTGCCTGGAGCAGGGCTGCGAGCTGCGCTTCATCGAGGAGATGCCGCTGGACGCGGACCACGAGTGGGCCCGCGCCAACATGGTGACCGCCGCCGAGCTGCTGGACGTGCTCGGCGCCCGCTTCGACCTGGTCCCGGTGGGCCGCCCCGACCCGTCCGCCCCGGCCGAGACCTGGGCCGTCGACGGCGGCCCCGCCACCGTCGGCATCATCGCCTCGGTGACCCGCAAGTTCTGCGACAGCTGCGACCGCACCCGGCTCACCGCCGACGGCATGCTGCGCTCCTGCCTCTTCAGCGACCAGGAGTTCGACCTGCGCCGGGCGCTGCGCACCGGCGTCGACGACGCCGGGCTCGCCGAGCTCTGGCGCGGCGCCATGTGGAACAAGTGGGCGGGGCACGGCATCGATGCCGCCGGCTTCGTCCCCCCCGAACGCACGATGGGAGCCATCGGTGGTTGAGGTCCGCTACTTCGCCGCGATCGCCGACGCGGTCGGCAAGGACCGCGAGGTGCTGGCGCTGCCCGACGGCGCGACCGTCGCCGACCTGCGCGGCGCGCTCGCCGCAGCCTACGGCACCGAGCTGGACGCCATGCTCGGCGCCTGCGCGTACCTGGTCGGCGATGAGCTCACCCGGGATCGGGCGGCCGTCCTCACGCCGACCGTCGACGTCCTCCCGCCCTTCGCAGGTGGGTGACGCAGCTCACACTGTCGAGGTGCGCCGGGCGTCTTCGTCGTCCTGGTAAGAGGGGTTTCCTGCTCCTCTCAGACCGGGAAGGATGACCGATATGCACTATTTGGCACTGTTGCTCGGCCCCGAGGGCGGGCCGGACGCCACGCCGGGAACGCCGGAGTTCGACGCCGAGGTGGAGCGGTACGCGGCCTTCGACGCCGCGGCGGGCGCGGTGGTCGCGGGCGGCGCCGCGCTGGCGGGTACCGCCGAGGCGGTGCGGCTGACCAGGCAGGGTGGAGCCGGCTCGGCGGGGGGCGCCGGAGGTGGCGCGGCCGCGGGGGCGGTGGTCGCCACCGACGGCCCGTTCGCCGAATCGGCCGAGGTGGTCGGCGGGTTCTACGTCTTCGACGTCGCCGATCTGGACGCGGCGATCGACTGGGCCAGGCAGCTGCCCGCCGTCTCCACCGGCGCCGTCGAGCTGCGGCCCGCCGCGCAGTACTTCCCGCACGCCGAGCCGGGCGCGCGCTGGTGGGTCGCGCTGCTCTGGGAGCGGCCGGAGGCGGTGATCGGCCCGGACAGCCCGGAATGGGACGCCGCGGTCGCCGAGCACGGCGCCTTCGCCGAGGCGGCGGGTTCCGCGCTGACCGGCGGGATCGCGCTGCACCCGCCCGGCACCGCCACCACCCTGCGTGCCCCCGCCGGTGAGCTGCTGCTCACCGACGGCCCGTTCGCCGAGGCGGCGGAGGTGATCGACGGGCTCTACCTGTTCACCGCGCCCGACCGGGCCGCCGCGGTCGAGCTGGCCGCGCAGATCCCGCTCGGCCCGACCGGTGCCACCGAGGTGCGGCCCGTCCTGGCGTTCGAATGACCGGCCGGGCCGGTCGGTTCGACGCGATCTACCGCGCCGAGTTCGGCCGGTCCGTCGCGGTGCTCGCCCGCGACACCGGCGACCTCGGTCTCGCGGAGGACGCCGTCCAGGAGGCCTTCACCCGAGCCCTCCGGCTCTGGCCCGAACAGGGCACTCCCGACCGTCCCGGCGCCTGGATCACCACCGTCGCCCGCCGGGTGGCCCTCGACCGGCTCCGCCGCGAAGCCGCCCGCGCAGGCAAGGAGCAGGAGGCCGTCCTCCTCGCTGCCGCGACCGCCCCCGATGTCTCCGCGCGGCACGACGGAGCGGAAGGCGGCTCTGTCCACCGCGACCCAGCGCAGAGTGGCTTCCCGTGGGGTGGCCGCGCGTCGGGACCGGCCCAGCCGGGCGACCGCGCACCGGGCGCCGATGCATGGGCCGACGCCGCGCGGGAGGCGGCCGCCCCGACGGGCTCGGCGCAGGTCGCCGCCGCGCCGGTCCCGGACCCGCTCACCGACGAGCGCCTGCGCCTGCTCTTCGCCTGCGCCCACCCGGCCCTCGCCGTCGAGGCGCGGGTCGCGCTCATCCTGCGCCTGGTCTGCGGCCTTCGCACCGCGGAGATCGCCCGCGCCTTCGTGGTCCCCGAGCCGACGGTGGCGCAGCGGATCTCCCGCGCTAAGGCCAAGATCCGGCGCGCCCGCATCCCGCTCGAGCTCCCGCCGGAGCACCGCATCCCGGAGCGCGTCCCGGTGGTGCTCGCCGTGATCCACCTGGTCTTCTCCGAGGGCTACTTCGCCACCGCAGGCCCCGACGCCGTCCGCGACGACCTCTGCGACGAGGCTCTCCGCCTCGGCGAGCTGCTCTGCGCCCTCCCGGGCGAGCACGCGGGCCAGGCGCACGCCCTGCTCGCGCTCATGCTGCTCCAGGACAGCAGGCGCGCCGCCCGCCGCGACCCCACCGGCGCCCTGATCCCGCTCGACCGGCAGGACCGCTCCCGCTGGGACAGCGCCCGCATCACCGCCGGGCTCCGGCACCTCCGCGCCGCGACCGCGGGCCCCTACCTCCCGCAGGCGGAGATCGCCGCCGCGCACGCCACCGCCCCCTCCTGGCCGGAGACCGACTGGGTTCGCATCGTCACCTGCTACGACGCGCTCGCCACCGCGGGCGCCGCCGCCCCGGTCCTGGTCAACCGCGCGATCGCCATCGGCTTCCGCGACGGCCCGCAGGCCGGGCTCGCCGCACTCGACGCCATCGCCGCGCACCCCCGGCTCACCGGCACCCACCTGCTCACCGCCGCCTACGCCGACACCTGCCGCCGCGCCGCCCGCTACCCCGAGGCGGCCGCCCACTACCGCGCCGCCATCCCCACCGCGGGTACCGCCCTCGTCCGCGAATTCCTCCGTGCCAGACTCGCCGAGGTCGAGCGCCATCTCCCGGAGTGACCAGGTCGCAGGCCGAACCGCAGCAGGGCGGCTTTGAATCCGACTAACCAGTCGACTCCGCTACCGGCTGACCTCACTACCGGCCGACCTTGCGACCGGTCGACTCCGCTACCGGTAGACCCCGCTACCGGTAGACCGCGCTACCGGTAGACCCCGCTAGCGGCCGACCCGTTTACCGCCACCAGGTGTCCAGCGGCGCCACCGGCAGATTCCGCTTGTGCCTGGTCGCGGTGAACAGCGACTCCAGCCGCTCGGCGACCGCATCGGTCACCTCCGCACCCTCCAGGTAGTCGTCGATCTCGCTGTAGCGGACCCCGAGCGCCTCCTCGTCGGGCAGCGCGGGCCGGTCGTCCTCCAGGTCGGCGGTCGGCACCTTGGACCAGGTGCTCTCCGGCGCGCCGAGCGCGCGCAGCAGCGCCGCCCCCTGCCGCTTGGTGAGCCCGGTCAGCGGCGTGACGTCCGCGCCGCCGTCGCCGTACTTGGTGAAGAACCCGGTGATCGCCTCCGCCGCGTGGTCGGTGCCGATGACCAGCAGGTTCTCCTGCCCGGCGATCGCGTACTGGATCACCATCCGCTCCCGCGCCTTGACGTTGCCGCGCACGAAGTCGCGCAGCCCGTCCACGCCGAGCCCGGCCGCGGTCTCGGCGCCGAGCGCGTCCACCCCCGGTCGCACGTTCACCAGCACCGAGCGGTCCGGCCGGATGAAGTCGAGCGCGATCTTCGCATCCGCCTCGTCCGCCTGCACCCCGTACGGCAGCCGCACCGCGACGAACGCCGCCTCGACGCCCTCCGCGCGCAGCTCCGCCGCGGCCAGCGCGGCCAGCCGCCCGGCGAGCGTGCTGTCCTGTCCGCCGCTGATGCCGAGCACGTACCCCTTCGCGGGCGTCGCCTTCAGGTAGTCCTTCAGAAAGTCGACCCGCCTGCGGATCTCCGCCTCCGGGTCGATCTCGGACCGAACCCCGAGCTCGGCGATGATCCGTTCGCGCAGCCCTGCCATGTCGCCCCTCATTCCGGCCCGCTCACCCGCCGGGCGAGCGTCTCCCAGTTGTCCGCGATCTCATCGCGGGTGTACCCGAGGTCGTGCAGCTGATGCATGACCAGCGCCGCGCCGAGCGAGGCGAGCAGCGCGTCGGCGAGCAGCCGCGGGTCGCCCGGCGCGCCCGCCTGCCGCAGCAGCGTGCTGACGTGCACCCGGCTCACGTTGTAGGGCGGGTTGCGGTAGCGCTGCTCGGCCGCGCCCAGCTCGGCGGCGCGGTGCAGCTCGCCCTCCACCTCGATGTCGAGCAGCCGGGCCCGGCCGAAGGCGACCAGCCGCTGTACCGGCGGCGCCCCCGGCCCCAGCGGCGGCGGGCCGAAGAGGAACGCGCCCTGGAACTTCTGCTCGGAGTGGTCGAGCAGCGCGATCAGCAGCCCGGAGCGGTTGCCGAAGCGGCGGAACACGGTGCCCTTGCCGACTCCGGCGCGGCGGGCCAGCTCGTCCATGGTCAGGTTGCGCACGCCCTCGTCGCGCACCAGCCGCTGCGCGGTGTCGAGCAGCACCCTGCGGTTGCGCGCGGCGTCCGCCCGCTCGACCGGAACCTCGGGCACCGCGCCGAGCAGCGGCAGCGGCGCCCGCTCCTTCGGTGTGTCGTAGCTCACAGGGCAGGCTCCGGTTCGGCGGGAAGTAATCGGACCGCGGTCCGGTTACTACTGCGGACAGACGGAATCTATCCCAGAACATCAGGAGTCGTCATGAGCCAGACCCGCGTTCTCGTCCTCGTCGGCAGCCTGCGCGCCGCCTCGGTCAACCGGCAGCTCGCCGAGGCCGCGGTGCAGACCGCTCCCGAGGGTGTCTCGGTGTCGCTGTACGAGGGGCTCGGCGAGATCCCGTTCTACAACGAGGACATCGACGTCCCGGGTTCGGTGCCCGCCGCCGCGCAGAAGCTGCGCGACGCCGTCGCCGAGGCCGACGCGCTGCTGCTGGTGACCCCCGAGTACAACGGCACCATCACCGCCGTGCTCAAGAACGCCATCGACTGGGCCTCCCGCCCGTACGGCACCGGCGCCGTCAAGGACAAGCCGGTCGCCGTCGTGAGCGCCTCGATCAGCGGCAACGCCGCGCAGTGGGCGCACGGTGACACCGTCAAGGCGGTCGGCGTCGCGGGCGGCGCCGTGGTCGAGTCCGCGCACGCGCACTTCGGCGGGATCGGTGAGCGCTTCGGCGCCGCGCACCCGCGCGAGGACGCCGAGGCGCTGACCCAGCTCGGCGCCACCCTGCACGAGCTGGTGGCCGCCGCGGGGCAGCGCGTCGACGCCTGATTCCGCTCCGCCCCGCGCCCCGTCCACCCCCGGTGGGCGGGGCGCCGCGCTGTGTCCGCTGTGACTGGCGATACGGGCGGGGCGCGAGTTTGCTGAGGTGCTGCCGATGGCGTGTTTTGTGATCTGGATCACAGGTTTTAGTGGGCGTCCTCGGCGTGTCCTGGGAGTTAATTCCACGGATGCAACTCACCAGGTCTAGTGCTGCTCGGATCTGTCGGCCACTAGGTGTAGTGTCTGCCCTACCGAACTCACGCACCAACGGCCCGCCCGTCACAGCTGCTGTGAGCCCCGGTATTCGCAGTTTGCGCAGGGATTCGCCAGCCTTGGACGAGAGGGACATCAGATGACCATCACCGTGTACACCAAGCCTGCTTGCGTCCAGTGCAATGCCACCTACAAGGCGCTCGACAAGGCCGGGGTGGAGTACAGCGTCGTCGACATCTCGCAGAACGACGACGCCCGCGATTTCGTGATGGCGCTCGGCTACCTGCAGGCGCCCGTCGTCGTGGCGGGTGAGGAGCACTGGTCCGGCTTCCGGCCGGACCGGATCAAGGCGCTCGCCACCGTCGCGGCCTGAGCCGCAGGGCCGTCCCCGGCCCGTTTTCCAGGAGGGTGTCGTGACAGGACTGGTCTACTTCTCCAGCGCCTCGGAGAACACCCACCGATTCGTGGTCAAGCTGGCGCTGCCCGCCCGGCGCATCCCGCTGCACCTCGCGGAGAAGCTGCGCGTGGACGAGCCGTACGTGCTGATCTGCCCCACCTACGGCGGCGGGAAGCACCTGGACGGCCGCCGCTCCGACAAGGAATTCGTGCCGCGCCAGGTGGCGCAGTTCCTCAACGATCCGCACAACCGCGCCCTGCTGCGCGGGGTCGTCGCCGCGGGCAACACCAACTTCGGCGAGACGTTTTGCTTTGCGGGCGAGGTGATCTCGCGTAAATGCGGGGTCCCCTACCTCTACCGCTTCGAATTGATGGGAACCGCAGAGGACGTCGTCCGCGTCCGCGAGGGATTGGGATTGTTTTGGCAACAGCAACGACAGCACCGGCCGGAAAGTCAGCCCGCCTGGAGCAGCCCCCGGTCCGCGGCGGAGACTCCGGAGAGGGCCTCGACTACCACGCCCTGAACGCGATGCTGAACCTCTACGGCGCGGACGGACGCATCCAGTTCGACCGCGACCGGGAGGCCGCGCGGCAGTACTTCCTGCAGCACGTCAACCAGAACACCGTCTTCTTCCACAACCTCGACGAGAAGCTCGACTACCTGGTCGAGGAGAACTACTACGAGGCGGAGGTGCTGGAGAAGTACAGCCGCCCCTTCGTGAAGTCGCTCTTCGAGCAGGCCTACGCGAAGAAGTTCCGGTTCCCGACCTTCCTCGGCGCGTTCAAGTACTACACCTCGTACACGCTCAAGACCTTCGACGGGAAGCGCTACCTGGAGCGCTTCGAGGACCGGGTCTGCATGGTCGCGCTCACCCTCGCCGACGGCGACGAGCAGCAGGCCGTCGAGCTGGTCGAGGAGATCATCACCGGCCGCTTCCAGCCTGCCACCCCGACCTTCCTGAACTCGGGCAAGAAGCAGCGCGGCGAGCCGGTGAGCTGCTTCCTGCTGCGCATCGAGGACAACATGGAGTCCATCGGGCGCTCGATCAACTCCGCGCTGCAGCTCTCCAAGCGCGGCGGCGGGGTGGCGCTGCTGCTCAGCAATATCCGCGAGCACGGCGCGCCGATCAAGAAGATCGAGAACCAGAGCTCCGGCGTCATCCCGATCATGAAGCTGCTGGAGGACTCGTTCTCCTACGCCAACCAGCTCGGCGCGCGGCAGGGCGCGGGCGCGGTCTACCTGCACGCGCACCACCCGGACATCTACCGCTTCCTGGACACCAAGCGGGAGAACGCGGACGAGAAGATCCGGATCAAGACGCTCTCGCTCGGCGTGGTGATCCCCGACATCACCTTCGAGCTGGCGAAGAACAACGAGGACATGTACCTCTTCTCGCCGTACGACGTCGAGCGCATCTACGGCAAGCCGTTCGCCGACGTGAACATTACCGAGAAGTACTACGAGATGGTCGACGACAAGCGGATCCGCAAGTCCAAGATCCGGGCCCGCGAGTTCTTCCAGACCATCGCCGAGCTGCAGTTCGAGTCCGGCTACCCGTACATCATGTACGAGGACACCGTGAACCGGGCCAACCCGATCGCGGGCAAGATCACGCACTCCAACCTGTGCTCGGAGATCCTGCAGGTCTCGACTCCGTCGACCTACAACGACGACCTGTCCTACGACCACGTCGGCAAGGACATCTCCTGCAACCTCGGCTCGCTGAACATCGCCAAGACCATGGACTCGCCGGACTTCGCGCGCACCATCGAGGTCTCGATCCGCGCGCTCACCGCCGTCTCCGACCAGACCCACATCTACTCGGTGCCCTCCATCGAGCAGGGCAACAACGCCTCGCACGCCATCGGCCTCGGCCAGATGAACCTGCACGGCTACCTGGCCCGCGAGCACATCCACTACGGCTCGCCCGAGGGCATCGACTTCACCAACATCTACTTCTACACCGTGGTGTTCCACGCCCTGCGCGCCTCGAACCGGATCGCCATCGAGCGCGGCTCCACCTTCGGCGGCTTCCCGGAGTCCAAGTACGCCAGCGGCGAGTACTTCGACAAGTACACCGACCGCGCCTGGGAGCCGGAGACCGAGCGCGTCCGCCAACTCTTCGCCGACGCCGGGGTGCACATCCCCACCCAGCAGGACTGGCTGGAGCTGAAGGCCTCCGTCATGGAGCACGGCATCTACAACCAGAACCTGCAGGCCGTCCCGCCCACCGGCTCGATCTCCTACATCAACCACTCCACCAGCTCGATCCACCCGGTGGCGTCGAAGATCGAGATCCGCAAGGAAGGCAAGATCGGCCGCGTCTACTACCCGGCGCCCTACATGGACAACGACAACCTCGAGTACTACCAGGACGCCTACGAAATCGGCTACGAGAAGATCGTCGACACCTACGCCGCCGCCACCCAGCACGTGGACCAGGGCCTCTCCCTGACCCTCTTCTTCAAGGACACCGCCAACACGCGCGACCTGAACAAGGCGCAGATCTACGCCTGGCGCAAGGGGATCAAGACGCTCTACTACATCCGCCTGCGGCAGATGGCGCTGGAGGGGACCGAGGTCGAGGGCTGCGTCAGCTGCATGCTGTAGTCCGGCCTATCGAGTCGCTTCAGGTTCGTTCACTTCTAAACACCCGGGAAGTTCAAAGTGAAGATTTTGGGCGTTGCGGTTAATTCAGGAATTGTGTACTACGGTGCTGTCGATAACTCAAGGCCCGACGTTAACCCCGTGGCGATCCGGGGTGTGCCGAGTCGATTCCGGCCGTCCGCCGGGCTAACCGGTGCTGACCGCCTGAACGACACATTCTCAAGGATCACTCAGGATATTCGGACTATCTCGCCAGATGTGATGATCGTCGTTGGAACTAGGAAATTTAATCAATGGAAGTATGCTGAGGCTTTCGAACGGGCTTCGATAATTACCATACTAATGGTCACAAGTGCCCAGCAGGGGGTAGACTGCCTCGAAATTAAGACCGATGCAATCGGCTCAGCGGTAGGCTTGCGTCCAGATTCGCTAAATGGCCTCGATCCGGCGGTAGTGTCATTTTCTAGTAAGCCAGAATACTGGAATGCGGGTCGTGCGGCGGCCTTCGCTGCTGCGGTTGCCCATTCTTTCACTAGTGCAATCGTCTGAAACTGCTTGGTGAAAACAAATTGGAAAAGCAAGATATCCTTCTTACTCTGAACTATGAGTGCATGCAAACTTTGGATTCTCAATTTCGGGAAGTCAGAGCCTACTGGGATCCAAATCTAAACAACTTCCTTGTCGGCAAGAGAGTTGACCTATCTGAAATTGAAGACGATGCCGACCTGGTTGAGCCGCACGTCATGGAGCTGATTAATCATCCAAATGTCGTCAACGTCCGGGCGGTCGCCGAGATAAGATGCTACCCGCCCCCGATGCGGGTAGTTGAAGTCATCATGCCCTATTTTGAAAAGGGTAGCTTGACCGACGCGCTTGAGCGGGGAGTGCGATTCACCCCGCACGAATCTTTGAATATTGTTAGACGGTCTCTCCGCGGATTGGCTGAGATGCACGAGCGCCATGGTATTTTGCATCGAGACATAAAAAGTCCGAATATATTTCTAAGCGATGATGTGGACGTTGTCAAGCTGGGCGATCTGGGCCTCGCTGGCCGTATGAATGCTGAAGGGTATGCGCCTGGCGTAAATGCCCCACAACTCTACTCGCCGCCAGAATTATTCGGTTCGACAGGTCTCACGAGGGCGTCTGATATCTATTCTTTGGGTGTTGTTCTTTTGGAGCTTCTGATTGGGAAATTTGACTACGGTTCTTATTCGAAAACGCATGTTGTAGATGCTCTCAGTGCCGGAAGGATCCCCCTTCGTCCGGAGGATCGGGTAATCCCTTTCTGGGTCTGTAAACGACTTCGTCAAGTGATTGAGAAGTCAATGAATGTCAGTCCGGATCGGCGATATAAAACTGCGCGGGAAATGGATACGGCAATCGCCCAAGTCGAGATCGCAAATTGGATCCAGAAGAATTCGGGTACATGGGAGGCGCCCTTTCTTCGTGATCGGCGCAAGTGGGTTCGAGTAACGGCGGAGAATACTCGAAAAGGAGGTGTCAAGCTATCGATCCAGAAGAAGACAAACACGGCCTGGCGTCGTTACGGGTCGAGTATTTCGGTTCCTGGCCTACAGGATGATCAGGTGCCGGGAGTGTTCGAAATAGCGAATAACCTTGCAGTTAACTGAGTGACGGCAAAATCGACTGCGTTAACAAAATCGGAAGGGAAGTTGCTGGTAACGAATTCCGTATGACTGCTCTCTTCGACTTTGAAAATCGCTGAGAGGCCGCTTCCTTCGGGAACTAGCGCTCCGGTGAATGCTAGTTTCCATATTTCGTTACGAACGCGCCGTGTCTTTACGCCATGATCATCGACTAGGGCTGACAGCGTTCCATGCCAGTCTGATCTATGAGACTGGCGCAGGTCTGCGCTATTCCATAATTGCTCAAGAAGTACTTCGGCAGCCCAAATATGCCGTGGTAAGCATCGACCCGGCAGTTGGCTGATGCACAGCATCAAGAGGTTGCCCTCGGGTGATATGTCAGTCACCAGCGGCTCCTTCCTGTGCGTGCATACGCATCGAGGCGCAAATTCTGCAGGTTGTACACCTCGACGTGAGGATACACCACAAGACCGCCCCCTATCGAACAAGCTTTCGACAGGGGGCAGTCCTAGGGAAGCAGGTCGCTGTAATGTAGCCCCGACTGCTCCAAGCAGGGACCGGTTGAAAGTGCTCTGTCAGTTGGCGACTGGCACTATACGCTGATCGTAGGGTCTAGAACGGCAGCTCGACCCTCATGATGGACCTCAGATCCCTAGCACCAACTTGGCGATGGTGAAGTAAAGGATCAGGCCGGTGGCATCGACCAGCGTCGTCACCATGGGCGCGGAGACGACCGCCGGGTCGATCCGCAGCCGCTTGGCGAGCAACGGCATGGTCCCTCCGATGGTCGCGGCCCAGGCGCAGATCATCACCAGGGTGAGCCCGACGACGACAGCCACCTTCGGACCGACGAAGAACCCGCCGATCACCGTTCCGGCGACGGCGAGCATGCTGCCGAGCACGAATCCGACCCGGCACTCCCGCCAGATCACCCGGAACAGGTCGCTCCCGCGCACCTCGCCGACGGCGACCGCGCGCACGCACGCCGTCGCCGCCTGGGCGCCCGCGTTCCCGCCCGCCCCGATGAGCAGCGGGATGAACAGCGCGAGCTGCGCCGCCTGTTCCAGCGTGCCCTCGAAGAAGTCGGTGACGCTCACCGTGAGGGTGGCGGCGACCAGCAGGAGCAACAGCCAGAGCGCCCGGTAGCGGGCCAGTTGGAAGACCCCGGCCGCCATGTAGTGCCCGGCCCACGGCGCGGAGCCCGCCTGCTTGGCGACGTCCTCGCTGTCCGCGGCCTCGATCACCTCGACCGCGTCGTCGATGGTGAGCAGCCCGACCAGCCGGTCCTCGCTGTCCACCACCGGCAGGTCGAGGACGTTGGTCTCGCGCATGACGCGGGCGGCGCGCTCGGCGGAGTCGGTGGCGCGGACGAAGGCGGGTTCGGTGCGCACCAGGTCGGCGACGAGCTCGTCGGGGCCGCTGAGCACCAGTTCGCGCAGCTCGACGATGCCGGTGAGCCTGCGGCCGGTGTCGACGACCGGCAGGGTGTAGACGGTCTCGGCGCGGCCGCCCTTGGCGCGCACGGTCTGCAGCGCGGCGGCGACGGTGAGGTCGCGCGGGAGCGCGACGACCTCGGGGGTCATGTAGAGCCCGACCGAGCCCTCCGGGTAGCCGAGCAGCCCCGCGGTCATCCGGCGTTCGCGCGGGCTGAGCCCAGCGAGGACCTTCTTGGCGACGGTCGCGGGCGCCTCGCGCAGCATGCGGGCCCGGTCGTCCGGTGCCATGTTCTCGATCAGGTCGCGGAAGCTCTTGTCCCGCAAGCCTTCCAGGATCTGCTGCTGGTCCACCGGCTCGAGCTCCTCGAAGACGGCGAGCGCGAGATCCTTGTCCAGCAGCCGGAAGGCCATGCCCGCGCGCACGGCGTCCATCCGGGCGAGCTGGTCGGCGATGGCGTGCGGCGAGTGGTTGCCGAGCCAGTCCAGCGCGGCGTCGGCGCGGCGCGTCTCCACGAGTTCCTGCACGGTGTCCGGCAGCGAGAGCGCCGGGCGTACTTCGATGACGTCGGTTTGCGACATGGGTGATCCCCTCGGCACGAGGCAACGGGTGAACGAGGTCTACGACTGCGTCACACCGCGAGGCGCTACCCCACGCGCGCACCCGGCCGGAAAGTGCCGGGGGATCGATGATCAGAGCGAAGGGGCGGCGCCGCGCGGCCTTCGACTGGGAGGTTCACTGCGCATGGCAACCCACCTCCTCGTTCGGGGTGCGGGGCGAGAATGCCACCGCGGGAATCGACGTGGGCGAGAGTACACCGCCGCGCCGCGGAATTCACCTCGTGGCGCAGGCCCGGTGACGGCGCTCATATCGCGCGCGGCGCTTCGACATCCGGGCAGGTGGGGTGGGCGGCGACCCACTCCGGCACCGGACTCCGCCGGGGGCGGTGCGGCCGTTCAGCCTGCGGCGACCACGGTGTCGGTGACCGCCGTGCGCAGCCTGCGCAGCCCGTCCCGGATGCGGCTCTTCACCGTGGAGAGCGGGATGCCGAGGTGGTCGGCGACCTCGGTGTAGCTGCGGCCGCCGTAGTAGGCGAGCGTGATGGCCTCGCGCTGCACGGGCGTGAGCACCCGCATGCCGTCGACGACCGAGCCCGCCTCGAGTCGACGGGTGACCGATTCGGCGACCACGTCGTGGTCGACCGGGCGGTGCGCGTGGCCGAAGACCAGGTCGCGCGCGGCGGCCGCGGACTCCCGGCGCACCCGGTCGACCGCGCGGCGGTGGGTGAGCATGAGCAGCCAGCCGGTCGGCGTCGACATGCTCGCGTCGTACCGCGCCGCCGTCTGCCAGACCTGCAGGTACACCTCCTGGGTGATCTCCTCCGCGGCGGCCCGGTGCTGCACCACGCGCAGCGCGAGGCCGTAGACCCTGGCGCTGGTGGCGCGGTAGAAGTCGGTGAAGGCGACCCGGTCACCGTGTGCGACGCCCGCGAGCAGCTCGTCCAGCTCCGCCCGCTCGATCGTCGCCCCTGCCGTGTGCGCTCGCGTCATTCCCGCTATTCCCTTCGTCCCGGGCGCACCGCACACCCGCATGCCCGCCGACTGCCCCCGCAAAATCTCCGCAAACTCCCGCACCGGTAGACCGATTCCGCCCCGTTTCGGCCGTGATCGGAATTGCGCGCGCCGAGCGCCGAATCGTTGCCCGCGCGGCGCAGGCTCGACAGAGTGGAGGACGGGCGCGCGTGCGCCCGGCACGCGACGACATACGAGGAGAGTGCTGTGCGCTTCGGAATCTTCGTCCCGCAGGGGTGGCGGTTGGACCTGGTCGGTATCGACACCGCCGCGCAGTGGGGGGTGATGCGGGATCTCGCCGCGCGCGCCGACGCGAACCCGGTCTGGGAGTCGCTGTGGGTCTACGACCACTTCCACACCGTGCCGGAGCCGACCGAGGAGGCCACCCACGAGGCGTGGACGCTCATGTCCGCCTTCGCGGCGAGCACCTCGCGGATCCGGCTCGGCCAGATGTGTACCGCGATCAGCTACCGCAACCCGGCCTACCTGGCCAAGGTCGCCGCCACCGTGGACGCCATCTCCGGCGGCCGCACCGAGATGGGCATCGGCGGCGGCTGGTACGAGCACGAGTGGCGCGCCTACGGGTACGGCTTCCCCACCGCCGGTGAGCGGCTGGGCAGGCTGGACGAGGGCGTGCAGATCTTCCGCCAGGCCTGGAGTACCGGCAGCGCCACCCTGGACGGCAAGTACTACCGGGTGGATGGGGCCCGGGTGTACCCGCAGCCGCTGCAGGAGGGCGGGATTCCGCTCTGGATCGCGGGCGGCGGGGAGAAGAAGACGCTGAAGATCGCGGCCAAGTACGCGCAGTACACGAATTTCGCGGGCAACGACCCGGAGGAGTTCACCCGCAAGTCGGAGATCCTGCGCGGGCACTGCGCCGACGTCGGCACCGACTACGACGCCATCGTGCGCAGCGCGAACTTCAATGTGGTGGTCGGGACGACCGAAGCCGAGGTGGAGGAGCGCAAGAAGGCGATCGGCGATCGGCTCGCGCCCGCGCTCGGTGCGGAGAAGGGGGCCGGGTACGTCCAGAACCTGACCGCAGGCGGGGCCGCGGTCGGTACACCCGAGCAGATCGTCGAGCGGCTCCGCGGCGTCGAGGCGCTCGGGCTCGGCTACGCCATCTTCAACTTCCCGGAGGCGGCGTACGACACCAGCGGGATCGAGCTCTTCGAGAAGGAAGTGCTGCCCGCGCTGGCGTGATTCGGGCAAGCGGTGGAGGCGATTTCGTCTCCACCGCTGTCGGTGCCCCGCGCTACCGTCTGCGTCGTGTCCGTGAACATCGATGTGCTCTTCCGGGTGGGCAACCTGAAGGACGAGCGGGAACGCGCCGGAGTGGCGGCGTTGCTGACCGACGTCCTCGACGGCGAGCGCCTGAGTCTCGAGGTGGCCCTCACGCCAGGGAGTTGACCATGTTGACGTGAGAGCATCTGGGCTACTGGCTGGCCCGGCTCCGGTTCGCCGCAGGCGGGCCGTTCATGACGGTGGTCAGGCCCACGGAACCGGGGTTCATCCAGACCTACCGCAACGACGAGGCCGATTACCCGCTCGAGGTGCACGGCGTCTCCGACGGCGAATACCTAAGGACGACCCTGGACGATCCGGACGAGGTCGGGCAGTTGATCTGGGACTGGCTCGAAGGGGACCGGCAGCGGCTGGACGCCGTCCCGTGGGAGCGCACCGCCCTGCCGACCTGGTGAACCGGGGCTCGGGTCACTCCCGGTAGCGAGCGGCCATGGCGGCGGCGCGTTCGTGGAGCGCGGCGCGCAGCGAGTCCGGGGCGGTGACCTCCGCGTCGGCGCCGAGCTGCCAGAACGCCCATTCGGCGTGCCGCCGGTCCTGGAAGGCGAGTCCGAGCCGGAGCAGACCGTCTTGGTCGAGGTGTTCTCCATCGACGGTGAGCGCGGTCTCCGCCAACTCCGCGCGCCGGGACGGGAGTACCCGGGCCACCACGGCCAGCCGATCGCCGCCGGCGCGGAAGCGGGCGGCACGCTCGCGCCAGAGCTGGTGCAGGTCAATTCCTTCCGGGCGCTGCGCCGGTTCGTCGAGCGCTTCGGCGGCGGTCACCCTGGACAGCTTGTAGGTGCGATCCTCCCCCGCTCTGAGCGCGAGCAGATAGCCCTGATCGCGTGCCGTGACCAGGCCGATCGGGTCCACCGTCCGCCACCGGGGTTCCGCGCCCGCCGCCGCGTAGTGAATGCGCAGCCGGTGCCCGGCGAGCACCGCGCGGCGGATCTCGGCCATGACCCGCGCCGGGATCTCGTCGCGGATGCGCCTGCGCTCGAGCAGGTCTGTCTCCGGTTCGTGCAGCAGGCGGCGGGCCTGATCGCTCGCGGTGGCGGCGTGGTTCTCCGGCAGTGCGTCGGCCACCTTCCGCAGCGCCGACGCGAGCGCCGCGCCCAACCCGAACGCGCCTGCACCGGAGGTGAGCAGGGCCAGTGTCTCCTCGTGGTTGAGCCCGGTGAGCTCGGTCCGGAAGCCGGGGAGCAGCGCGAACCCGCCGTGCCTTCCACGCTCGGCGTAGACCGGGACGCCCGCGGTGGAGAGCGCCTCGATATCGCGGAGCACGGTCCTGGTGGAGACCTCGAGTTCGCGGGCCAGCGCGGGCGCGGTCATCCGGCCGCGGCTGCGCAGCAGCAGGACCAGCGAGACGAGGCGGTCGGCGCGCACGGCTCGAAAATACCCGACACAGGATGTCGTGATTCGCTGTGAGGCTGATCCGCATGGAACGAACCGCGATCAACCCCGTCACCTGGTCCCTGGCGCTCGGCTTCCACCAGGCCGAGCTGGTCACCGCCCCCACCCGGACCCTCTACTGCTCCGGCCAGACCGCCATGAACGCCGACGGCGAACCCCAGCACCCCGACGACATGGCCGCCCAGCTCACCCTGAGCCTGGACAACCTCGAAGCCGTCCTCGCCGCCGCCGACATGGCGCTACCGAACCTGGTCCGGCTGAATGTCTACACCACCGACGTCGACCTGCTCTTCCAGCACTACGGCGTCCTCGCCGCCCGCCTCGGCGCCGCCGGAATCGCCCCCGCCACCACCCTCCTCGGCGTCACCCGCCTGGCAGTCCCCGGCCAGCTGGTCGAGCTGGAGGGGACCGCCGTGGACTGAGCTACACCGAGACCACGGTCAGCAGCGGATCCAGGCCCTTGAAATCATCCGGGTTGCGGGTGAACAGGGGTAGATCGTTCGACGAGGCGATCGCGGCGATCATCAAGTCCATTCGGCGCGGCTTCGGATTCCGCCCCGCTGCGACTGTCAGTTTCGCCAATGAGGCGAATCGGCGGGCAGCGGTGGCGGAGAACGGTAGCGCGTCGAAGCCGTGCTCGATCTCCAGGAGCCGTTCGGTTCGGATCGCCAGTGCTGTCGGGTCGGGTGCCAGTGCTATCCCCATGCCCAGTTCCGCCAGCGTGACCGTGCTGATTCTCGACTCGATCGGCAGGTCTGCCCCTTCGAAGTCCGGCAGATCGATCAGGTCGATCAGCACGCACGTGTCGATCAGGCCGACGGGATAGCGGAACTTCGTCCCCCGCTCAGTCATCCAAGCGGTCCTCGCCGAATACGGCGTCGATCTCCGCTCGCTCCTCGGCCCCGCTTGCCTGGCCCGCGAACCTGGCGAGCCGCCGTCGCAGCTCGACGGTGGTCATGCCGCGCGGCCGGGTGATGGGACGCAGCTCGCCGACCGGCTGCCCATTGCGAGTGATGACGAAGTCCTCGCCTGCTTCGAGTGCATCCATGATGCTCGCGCTTCCATTGCGGAGCTCGGCTTGGCTGATCGTCCTGGTCATGTCATCAGGATAGCGAGAGGCGCTATCAGTTGCTATCGCGTTACCGCCGGTGCTCGGTCGAAGCATGAATCCCCCTGATTTCCCCAAGTCGACGCGACCGCGTCGACGGGGAGCACTGTAGCGGGAGCCACCGACACACAGGATTCTCCCAGCCCGCAGCCGGCCCGGTGCCGGTCCCGGCCCCTACCGTCGCTCCTGACCAGCGGAAACGACGAAAGAGGTGCGCATGGGCAAGCACGAGCACGATCTGGGATTGGCGCACGACCTGCGCACCATGTCGCGGCGGCGGGCGCTGTTCTTCTTCGGGGCGGGTGCGGCGGGGCTGGCGGCCGCCGGGTGCGCGCCCGGCGCGGACCAGGTGACGCCCGCGACCTCCGCGACCACGACGGCGAGCACCTCCGTCGCCGCCGCACCGCAGGAGACGGCGGGGCCGTACCCGGGCGACGGCTCCAACGGGCCGAACGTGCTCGTGCAGTCCGGCGTGGTGCGCAGCGACATCACCACCAGCTTCGGCGGCCTCACCGGCACCGCCGACGGCGTGCCCATGACGCTGCGGATCACCCTGCGGGACCTGGCGAACTCCGGCGCGGCGGGTACCGGGATGGCCGTCTACGTGTGGCACTGCGACCGGGACGGCGAGTACTCGCTGTACGGGCGGAGCGTCGCCGAGCAGAACTACCTGCGCGGCGTCCAGGTCGCGGACGCGGACGGCACCGTCACCTTCACCTCGATCTTCCCCGCCTGCTACGCCGGCCGCTGGCCGCACATCCACTTCGAGGTCTACGACTCGCTCGAGGTCGCCGTCGCGGGCGACAACGCGCGGCTCACCTCGCAGATCGCGCTCCCGCAGGACGCCTGCGAGCAGGTCTTCGCCGCCGACTCCGGGTACGCGCGGAGCACCGGGAACCTGTCCGGGGTCAGCCTGGCCTCGGACAATGTCTTCGGCGACGGCTGGGATGCCGAGCTCGCGACGGTGAACGGGTCGCCGTCGGACCGGATGGATGTCGCGATCACCGTCGGGGTCGCGGCGAAGTCCGCGAACACGCAGTCCCGGCCGGGTGCGCGGCCGCAGGGCCGCTGATCGGGCAACCCTCCGGCATCCGCCCACTCCCGGCCCGAACCCAGCGCTCCGCGACGCGCCGGGACCCGCGCGGGAACCGGCCCCGTACCAGCGCCGACGCGCACCGTCGAAGATCAGGTCAGACACAATCCCTTGTGGGTTCGGGCGTTTCTGCCCCCTAGCTGTAGTGTTCCCGGAGAGGGGTATCGGCGTACGGCCTGGAGCCGGAAAGGTGCGGGAGCAGCATGAAACTGATCGATCGGGTGTCGGCCATCAACTGGAATCGGGTGCCCGACGAGAAGGACGCCGAGGTCTGGGACCGGCTGACCGGCAACTTCTGGCTGCCGGAGAAGGTGCCGGTCTCCAACGACATCCCGTCCTGGGCCACGCTGACCCCGGACGAGAAGCAGCTCACCATGCGGGTCTTCACCGGGCTCACCCTGCTCGACACCATCCAGGGCACGGTCGGCGCGGTGAGCCTGATCCCGGACGCGCTGACCCCGCACGAGGAGGCGGTGCTCACCAATATCGCCTTCATGGAGTCGGTGCACGCCAAGAGCTACAGCTCGATCTTCTCCACGCTCTGCTCGACCCGTGAGATCGACGAGGCGTTCCGCTGGTCGGAGGAGAACCGCAACCTGCAGCGCAAGGCCGAGATCGTGCTGGAGTACTACAACGGCGACGACCCGCTCAAGCGCAAGGTGGCCTCCACGCTGCTGGAGAGCTTCCTTTTCTACTCCGGCTTCTACCTGCCGATGCACTGGTCCTCGCGGGCCAAGCTGACCAACACCGCCGACATGATCCGGCTGATCATCCGGGACGAGGCGGTGCACGGCTACTACATCGGCTACAAGTACCAGAAGGGGCTGGAGCTGGTCTCCCAGGCCGAGCGCGACGAGCTCAAGAACTACACCTTCGAGCTGCTCTTCGAGCTGTACGAGAACGAGGCGGAGTACACCCAGGACCTGTACGACGAGGTCGGGCTCACCGAGGACGTCAAGAAGTTCCTCCGGTACAACGCCAACAAGGCGCTGATGAACCTGGGCTACGAGGGGCTCTTCCCGAAGGACGAGACCGACGTGAACCCGGCGATCCTCTCCGCGCTCTCGCCGAACGCCGACGAGAACCACGACTTCTTCTCCGGCTCCGGCAGCTCCTACGTGATCGGCAAGGCGGTCAACACCGAGGACGAGGACTGGGAGTTCTGAGCGCGGTCGGCGGTCAGCCGCCGACGTAGCCGTTCAGGTGCATCCGGACGTCGGTCACGAGGGCACGCGCGGCGGTCACCCCGCTGCCGTGCCAGACCGAGTCCTCCACCGCGAAGACCCGCTGGTCGCTCGCGGCGCCCAGCTCCTTCCAGCCCGCCGAGCGCATGACCGACTCGCCGTACTCGGTGCCCGCCTCGCCGTCGAAGAGCACGAAGATCACGTCGCCCTCGACCCGGTCCAGCTCGTCGGGGGCGACGGTGAAGGAGGCGGCGCGCTGGTCCTGCGGCCTGCGCACGCCGATGTCGGCGAGGACGCCGCCCGCGAAGCTGTCGGCGCCCTGCACGGTGATGCTGTCCGCGCCGAACCGGATCACCGAGGCCTGGGTCTGCGCAGCCGAGACCGCCGGGTCGGCGCCGGTGGCGGCGGCGTCGGCGCGGTAGGCGGCGAGCGCGGCCTCGGCGGCCTCGGTGCGGCCGAGCCCGGCGGCGAGGCCGGTGAACTCGGCCGCCCAGCCGCTGCCGGTGCCCGCGAGCACGGTGGGCGCGACGGCGGCGAGCGCGGCGTAGTCGCCCTGGCCCGCGGTTCCCACGATGACGTCCGGGTCCAGCTCCGCGATCCGGGCCGGGTCCGGCGCGCCGTCCGGGCCGACGGAGGGGATCCGCTTCACCCCGTACCCGAGGTAGTCCGGCTGCGGCGCCGAGCCGTTCAGCGTGGTCGCGCCGACCACCCGCTCCCAGAGCCCGAGCGCGCAGGCGGCGTCCAGCGCGGGGGTGCCGAGCACCACGATCCGCTGCGGGTCGGCGGGCACCGTCGTGACCCCGCCGGTGTGCGTGACCTGCGCGGCGCCCTGGTCGGGGCGGCTCGGCAGCGGGCACGCCTTCGTGGTGTCGCGCTCCAACCCGACCACGCCCGCCCCCGCGATGTTCGTGGTGGTGCGGATGATGGTGGAGGCGTCGTCGGTCTGCTGCCCGCACCCCGCGAGCAGCAGCGCCCCCGCCGCGGCGAACACCGCGAGGGGGCGGACGGACGGGAATCGGGTGCGGACGCGGGCGCTCACCGGCATGCGGGTGAGGGTACAGCCGGAGCGGGTAGTACCCACCCGCGCACCGGGCCGGAACGGAAATACGACACAGAGTAGGACCGGAGTCGGACCGCCCCCGCCACAAGGTTTACGATCTGGGGAGCGCACGCGAACGAGGAGGATCAGTGACTGCCGTTGAGCCCCAGCCAGTCAAACAGGTGGAAGCGTCTCGGCCGTATCCAGCCCGCACCGGGCCGAAGGGGTCGTTCCTCTACAAGATGGTGACCACCACGGACCCCAAGGTCCTCGGTGTCATGTACCTGACCACCTCGATGAGCTTCTTCCTCATCGGTGGCCTGATGGCGCTGCTGATGCGCGGCGAGCTGGCCCGCCCCGGCCTGCAGTTCCTCTCGCCGGAGCAGTTCAACCAGCTGTTCACCATGCACGGCACGATCATGCTGCTCTTCTACGCGACCGCCATCGTCTTCGGCTTCGCGAACATCCTGCTGCCGCTGCAGATCGGCGCCCCCGACGTCGCCTTCCCGCGGCTGAACGCCTTCAGCTACTGGCTGTACGCGTTCGGCGCGACCATGGGCACCGCGGGCTTCATCACCCCCGGCGGCGCGGCGGACTTCGGCTGGACGGCGTACGTGCCGCTCACCGACATCCTGCACTCGCCCGGCGTCGGCACCGACCTGTGGATCCTCGGCCTCGCCGTCTCCGGCCTTGGCACCATCCTCGGCGGTGTGAACATGCTGACCACGGTCGTCTGCCTGCGTGCGCCCGGCATGACCATGTTCCGGATGCCGATCTTCACCTGGAACATCGCCGTCACCTCGGTGCTGGTCATCCTCGCGTTCCCGCTGCTCACCGCCGCGCTCTTCGGCCTCGCGTACGACCGGCACCTGGGCGGGCACATCTACGACCCGGCCACCGGCGGCATCCTGCTCTACCAGCACCTGTTCTGGTTCTTCGGGCATCCCGAGGTGTACATCATCGCGCTGCCGTTCTTCGGGATCGTGTCCGAGATCTTCCCGGTCTTCTCCCGCAAGCCGATCTTCGGCTACACCACGCTGGTGTACGCGACGCTCGGCATCGCCGCGCTCTCCATCGCGGTGTGGGCGCACCACATGTACGCCACCGGCGCGGTGCTGCTGCCGTTCTTCTCCTTCATGACGTTCCTCATCGCGGTGCCGACCGGCGTGAAGTTCTTCAACTGGATCGGCACCATGTGGCGCGGCCAGCTGACGTTCGAGTCGCCGATGCTCTTCTCCCTCGGCTTCCTGGTGACCTTCCTCTTCGGCGGCCTCTCCGGCGTCATCCTGGCCAGCCCGCCGCTGGACTTCCACGTCACCGACTCGTACTTCGTGGTCGCGCACTTCCACTACGTGCTCTTCGGCACCATCGTGTTCGCCACCTTCGCGGGCATCTACTTCTGGTTCCCGAAGATGACCGGCCGGATGATGGACGAGCGGCTGGCGAAGTGGCACTTCTGGGCCACCTTCATCGGCTTCCACACCACCTTCCTGGTCCAGCACTGGCTGGGTGCCGAGGGCATGCCGCGGCGCTACGCCGACTACCTGCCCACCGACGGCTTCACCACGCTGAACACCATCTCCACCATCGGCGCCTTCGTGCTCGGCGCCTCGATGCTGCCGTTCCTGTGGAACGTCTTCAAGAGCTACCGGTACGGCGAGGTGGTCACCGTCGACGACCCGTGGGGCTACGGCAACTCGCTGGAGTGGGCGACCACCTGCCCGCCGCCGCGGCACAACTTCTACGAGCTGCCGCGCATCCGCTCCGAGCGCCCCGCGTTCGAGCTGCACTACCCGCACATGATCGACCGGATGCGGGAAGAGGCGCACGTGGGCTGGGGCACGGCGAAGCACCACGTCGAGTCCGACGACCGGGTCGAGCTCACCAAGTAACCCCGCAATGCCCGAGTGTGCACCCGCCGATCCCCGGCGGGTGCACACTCTTTTCGTGAGCGCACCCGACCGACACTGGAGCAGCCGAGTGGCCGACACCATCGTTCTCGTCACCGTCACCGGGCCCGACCGCCCCGGCGTGACCTCCGTCCTGCTCGGGGCCATGTCCCGGCACGGCGTGCACCTGCTCGACGTCGAGCAGGTGGTGATCCGCGGCAGGCTCACGCTCGGCGTCCTGGTCACCTGCCCGGCCGACCCCGAGGTGCTGCAGGACGAGGTCGAGGAGGCGATGAACACCGTCGGCATGCACGTCGACGTCGAGGTGGATGCCGCCATCGGCAGGCAGCCGGTCTCCACGCACGCCGTCGTCGTGCTCGGCGCGCCGGTGACCGCGCGGGCGTTCAGCGCCGTCTCCCGCAGGCTGGCCCAGCTGGGCGCCAATATCGACTCCATCCGCGGCATCGCCGACTACCCGGTGACCGGGATGGAGCTGCTGGTCACCGCGCGCGACGAGGACGAGGTGCTGCGCACCGCGCTGGCCGAGGTCGCGGTGGCCGAGCGGGTGGATGTCGCGGTCGAGCGGGCCGGGCTGGCCAGGCGCGGCAAGCGGCTCATCGTCTTCGACGTCGACTCCACGCTGATCCAGGGCGAGGTGATCGAGATGCTGGCCGCGCACGCGGGCGTCGAGGACGAGGTGCGCGCGGTCACCGAGGCGGCCATGCGCGGCGAGCTCGACTTCGCCGAGTCGCTGCGGCAGCGGGTCGCCACCCTGGCCGGGCTGGACGAGTCGGTGATCGAGGAGGTCGCCGAGCGGATCGAGCTCACCCCCGGCGCCCGCACCACGATCCGCACGCTGCGCCGGATCGGGTTCCGCTGCGGGGTCGTCTCCGGCGGCTTCCGGCAGGTGATCGAGCCGCTGGCGCACGAGCTGGAGCTGGACTTCGTGCAGGCCAACACGCTGGAGATCGTCGACGGGAAGCTCACCGGACGGGTCACCGGGGAGATCGTGGACCGGGCCTACAAGGCGACCGCGCTGCGCCGGTTCGCCGCCGAGGCCGGGGTGCCGATGGAGCAGACCGTCGCGGTCGGCGACGGCGCCAACGACATCGACATGCTCAATGCCGCCGGGCTCGGCGTCGCCTTCAATGCCAAGCCGGCACTGCGCGAGGTCGCCGACGCGGCGCTCTCGCACCCGTTCCTGGACGCCGTGCTCTTCGTGCTCGGCGTGACCCGCGACGAGGTGGAGGCGGCCGACGCCCGCGACGGGCTGCTGCGCCGGGTGCCGCTGGGCTGAGCCCCGTTCACCCGGCGGGTGCCTGCTCGGCCACGTAAACTCACGGAGTTTCGCGTGCGTGACGGACGGAGGTCGAGGGTGGAGGACGTCGGTTTCGATACGCGAGGGGAGGTCGGCGCGGGCTGTACCTGCGCGCCGGTCGGCGCCGTGCTCGGGGTGGACGAGAACGGAACGCCGACAGCGGGTTTCGCTGCACTGCACGCGGAGCTCGCCCGCGGCTACGGCAATACCCCCGACCCGGACGACCCTGGGCAGGTGCAGGCCATGCAGATGGTGCTGCACCTGCCCAAGGTCGACCCGCCCGCCCGCAGCGACCTGCTCGCGGCTGCCGCGGCGGTGGCGGTGGCGCTCTGCCTGGACGAGCGCTCGGGGCCGGGCGGGCCGTGGGAGCAGGGGTACCTCGGCTGGAAGCGGGCGCGCATCCGCAAGGTGGCGCGGCGGGCCCGCGGGGCGCAGTGGCGGGCGGCGCAGGAGGTTCCTGGGATCACGCTGAGCGTGGGCGGCGCGGAGGCGCGGGCCCTGGTGCCCGGCCCGGTCGGCGCGGTGGATCCGCGGATCAAGCGGCTGCAGATCGGCGGCACCGAGCTGCTCGCCGACGAACCGGGGGAGCCCGCGGCCGATGCCCCCGTGCTCTGGGTGAACCGGGAACTGGGGATGACGGTGGGCAAGGCGGCGGCGCAGGTCGGGCACGCGAGCATGCTGCTCGCCGGTGCGCTCCCGCTCGGCGCCGCGGCCCGCTGGGCGCGGGACGAATTCCGCTGCGCGGTGCGCGAAGCCGGGCCGGAGCAGTGGGGTGAGCTGCTCGCGCTGCAGGCGGGCGGCGGTGCGGTCGCGGTGCGCGACGCCGGGTACACCGAGGTCGCCCCCGGCTCCATCACGGTGCTCGCCGTGCCGCCAGCGCTCGGATGAGCCAGTCGGATCGGGGATCCCGGGGGCGGGGCAGGCGCGGCGGACACGCGGCAGCAAAGATCCCGCGCACCGCGCCGAGGGTGGCCGGGCGCGGGCGCCGCGCGTGGTCCAAGATGGAGCGCGTGTCGCAACCGGATCCTGATCTCCTCATCGACTTCAGCGCCGTGACCATCCGACGGTCCGGCCGCACCCTGGTCGGCCCCGTCACCTGGCAGGTCGAACTGGACGAACGCTGGGTGGTGCTCGGCCCCAACGGCGCGGGGAAGACCTCCCTGCTCCGGATGGCCGCCGCCGAGGTGCACCCCACCGCGGGCACCGCGAACCTGCTCGGCGAGGTGCTCGGCAAGGTCGCGGTCACCGAGCTACGCCCGCGCATCGGGCTCTCCTCGGCCGCGGTCGCCGCCCGGGTCCCCGCCGACGAGAAGGTCGCCGACCTGGTGGTCTCGGCCGGGTACGCGGTGCTCGGCCGCTGGCGGGAGAAGTACGAGCGGGTGGACACCGACCGCGCGCTGGACATGCTGGAGAGCCTCGGCGCCGAGCACCTCGCCGACCGCACCTACGGCACGCTCTCCGAGGGCGAGCGCAAGCGGGTGCTGATCGCCCGCGCCCTGATGACCGACCCCGAGCTGCTGCTGCTCGACGAGCCCGCCGCCGGGCTCGACCTCGGCGGCCGCGAGGAGCTGGTGGAGCGCCTCGGCGACCTGGCGAGCGACCCGGACGCCCCGGCCATGGTGCTGGTCACCCACCACGTGGAGGAGATCCCGCCCGGTTTCACGCACGGCCTGCTGCTGCGCGAGGGCGAGGTGGTCGCGCAGGGGCTGCTCGCCGACGTGCTCACCGCGGAGAACCTGAGCGCCGCCTTCCGCCAGTCCATCGCGCTGGACCAGGTGGACGGCCGCTGGTTCGCCCGCCGGGCCAGGCGCTCCGGCAAGCACCGGCACCGCTGAGCCGTCCGAACAAGCGCTAGGGTGGGTTGGTGAGCGAGACGAACGATCCCGAACCCGCACCGCTGCGGGACGCCTCGACCGTCCTGCTGGTGCGCGACGGCGACGCCGGACCCGAGGTCTTCCTGCAGCGCCGGGTCACCGGCATGGACTTCGCCGCGGGCATGACCGTGTTCCCCGGCGGCGGCGTCGACCCGTCCGACGCCGACGCCGAGATCGCCTGGGCCGGGCCGGGCCCGGACTGGTGGGCCGAGCGCTTCGGCACCACCGGCCCGCGCGCGCAGGCGCTGGTCTGCGCGGCGGTCAGGGAGACCTTCGAGGAGTGCGGCGTGCTGCTCGCGGGCCCCACCGCCGAGACCGTCGTCTCCGACACCACCGAGTACCGGGACGCCAGGCACGCGCTGGAGTCCAGGCAGACCTCGCTCGCCGCCTTCCTCGCCGAGACCGGCCTGGTACTCCGCGCCGATCTGCTGCGGCCGTGGGCCAACTGGGTCACCCCGGTGGTCGAGCGGCGCCGCTACGACACCCGCTTCTTCGTCGCGGTGCTGCCTGCCGGGCAGCGGGCGGACGGCGCCACCTCCGAGGCCGAGGTGGTGCACTGGCGCACCCCGGCCGCGGCGCTCGACCGCTGGCGGGCCGGGCACGACGTGCTGCTCCCGCCCACCTGGTCGCAGCTGGTCGCGCTCGGGCAGTACGCGGACACCGCCGCCGTGCTCGCCGCGCGGCCGGTGATCGAGCCGATCGAGCCGGTGGTGGCGCAGCAGGACGGCAGCACGGTGCTGCAATTCCCGGACGACGCACGGTACTTCGCCGACCTGCCGAACCCCATGGAGCTGCGCGGCTCGGCACGCTGACCGGGTAATCTCGCCGGCCATGTCGAACAACACGCCCGCGGAGTTCACCACCCTGGAGCTGCCCACGCAGCGCGGGGTGGCGGTGCTGCGGTTCTCGCGGCCCCCGGCCAACCTGATCACCCTGCAGCTGGCCCGCGAGATCGCGATCGACGCCAAGCGGGCGGGCAAGAACAAGCTGGTCTCGGCGCTGGTCGTCTACGGCGACGAGCGGATCTTCAGCGCGGGCGACGACCTCGCCGAGATCGGCACCTGGAGCCCCGATCAGGCGGTCGCCCTGATCAGCGACCACACCCAGCAGCTGGACTGCCTGTCGCAGGTGCGGGTGCCGACGGTCGCCGCCATCACCGGCTACTGCCTGGGCGGCGCGCTGGAGCTGGCGCTCGGCGCGGACCGCAGGATCGTCGGCGACAACGTCAAACTCGGGCTGCCGCAGATCCACCACGGCACCATCCCGACCGTCGGCCTGGACCGGCTCGTCCGGCTGGTCGGGATCGGCGCCGCCCGCGACCTGGTCTTCAGCGGCCGGTACGTGGAGGCCGAGGAGGCGCTGCGGCTGGGGCTGGTGGACGAGGTCGTCGCGCCGGACGACGTCTACGACGCCGCGCACCGCTGGGCCGAGCGCTTCACCGGCCTGGCAGGCCCCGCGGTCACCGCCGCCAAGGAGGTGCTCAGTGCCCCCGCGCACTACTCCGCGCAGGCGAGCGCGGCGTGGATCGGCCTGGCGCTGACCGGGGAGCCGCAGCGGGCGGCGGCGGCCTACGCGGCGGACGGCCCGAACCCGGTACCGGGAACCGGACGGTAGGCTCTGCGCTCATGACGGTACGCCCCGACGACCCCGCGCCGAACCCACACGCCACCGAAGCCGAAGTGGAAGCCGCACGGGAGAACAACAAGCTCGCCCAGGTCCTCTACCACGACTGGGAAGCGGAGACCTACGACGACAAGTGGTCGATCTCCTACGACGAGCGGTGTATCGACTACGCGCGGGGCCGCTTCGACCTGGCGGCGGGCCCGGTGCAGCTGCCCTACGGCCGCGCGCTGGAGCTCGGCTGCGGCACCGGCTTCTTCCTGCTGAACCTCATGCAGGGCGGGATCGCCAAGAGCGGCTCGGTCACCGACCTCTCGCCCGGCATGGTGAAGGTCGCGCTGCGCAATGCCGAGAACCTGGGGTTGGACGTGGACGGCCGGGTGGCCGACGCCGAAACCATCCCGTACGAGGACGACACCTTCGATCTGGTGGTCGGGCACGCGGTCCTGCACCACATCCCCGACGTGGAGCTGGCGCTGAAGGAGTGCCTGCGGGTGCTCAAGCCGGGCGGCCGCTTCGTCTTCGCCGGCGAGCCGACCACCGCCGGTAATTTCTACGCCCGCTGGCTGGGTCGGATCACCTGGAAGATCACCACCACCATCACCAAGCTGCCCCCGCTGGCGGGCTGGCGGCGGCCGCAGTCCGAGCTGGACGAGTCGTCCCGGGCGGCGGCGCTGGAGGCCGTGGTCGACCTGCACACCTTCGAGCCGGACGAGCTGGAGGCGATCGCCAGGCGGGCCGGGGCGGTGGACGCGATCGCGCACACCGAGGAGTTCGCGGCGGCGCTCTGGGGCTGGCCGGTGCGCACCTTCGAGGCCGCGGTGCCGGACGAGAAGCTCTCGCTGCGGTACCGGCTGTTCCAGTACAAGGCGTGGCTGAAGCTCAGCGCGCTGGACGAGAAGGTGCTGCACCGGATCGTGCCGCGGCGGTTCTTCTACAACGCCATGATCACCGGCGTGAAGCCGGGCGCCCCCGCCCAGTAGTTGGGGTACGCCTTCGCGCGTTCGGACGTCGCCTTCCTCGGGAGCGCGGCCGGGCGCGCGGCGCTGGCCGAGACGGCCGGGCTGCCGCTCACCGACGGGTCGCTGCTCGCCGATCTCGGCCGGGTCCGGCGCGCGCACGGCGCGATGGCCGCCGCGCTGGTGGAGACGGTCCGGCTGCGCCGCCGCGCCGCCGCCAAGCTGGACGGCGCGGGGGAGTGGCTGCTCACCGACGACGCGCTGCAGCAGGCGACGCCGAGCGCCGTCGCCGGGCACCGGGCGACCCGGCTCGCCGGGCGCGCGGTGCACGACGTGACCTGCTCGATCGGCGGCGAACTCGCCGCGCTCGCGGAGACCTGCACCGCCGTCATCGGCAGCGATATCGACCCGGTCCGGCTGGCCATGGCCGCGCACAACCTCGCTGTCGCGGGTGCGGACATCCCCGCGCGGGGAAATGCGGCCCCCGCGGGGCGTACCGGCTCGGGGAGACCCGAGATCGCCGCGGGCGAGCAGGCGAATGCGGTCGAGGCCGCCATCGACGGCCCGACGAACGCCGCCGCCGGACCGGAAACCGACCGGGCGCATCGCGCGCCGGTGGCGCTGTTCCGCGCGGACGCGCTGATTCCGTGCACCCGCGACACCGTGGTCGTGGCCGATCCCGGCCGCCGGGCGGGCGGCAAGCGCACGCACGACCCAACGGCACTGCAACCACCCCTTCCCGACCTGCTCGCCGCCTACGCGGGCCGCGACCTGGTCGTGAAATGCGCCCCCGGCCTCGACTTCTCCCGCCTGGAATGGCCCGGCGAGATCGAACTGGTCTCGCTGGACGGCGGCGTCCGCGAAGCCTGCCTCTGGTCACCGGGGCTCACCGCATCCGGCATCACCCGCCGCGCTACCGTCCTGCGCACCGGACAGCCGCCGAGCACGCTCACCGACGCCGACCCGGACGACATCCCGGAGCGCGAACCGGGCACCTGGATCGTCGACCCGGACGGCGCCGTGGTTCGCGCCGGCCTGGTCCGCCATTACGCCGCGAAGCACGGCCTCTGGCAGCTCGACCCCAGAATCGCCTACCTCACCGGCGAGGCGGTCCCGCCGGGCACCCGCGGCTTCCGCGTCCTCGACCGCTTCGAGCTCCGCGAGAAACCGCTCCGCGCCGAGCTGAGGCGCCGCGGGTGCGGCCCGCTGGAGATCCTGGTCCGCGGCGTCGACCTCGACCCCGACCGGCTGCGCCGCACCCTCGCCCCGACCGGCCGCACCCCCTACACGCTGGTGGTCACCCGGATCGGCCGCGCCGCCGCGGTCTTCCTCTGCACCGCTACCCCTGCGACTCCGGGGTGAAGACGAACAGCTCGCCGATCCTGGTCGCCGTCACCACCTCGCCCTCCGGCCCGACCGCGGTGCCGGTGGTGCTGCCCTGTGCCTCCGGCAGCACATCGGAGTCGACGGTCGCGCCGGTCCCGGTGTCGAAGGTGATCAGGGTGAGCCCGTCGCCGATCGCGGCCACCGTGTAGCCGGTGTCGCCCGCGGTCTGCACCGGGGTGCCGCGCAGCGCCAGGTCCTTGCGCTCCCAGACGGGTTCGACGGCGTCGCCGGTGTCGCGCAGGGCGAGCAGGTAGCCGTCGTCGCCCGCCGGGACGATCAACCCGTCGGCGGAGACCGAGAGCCCGCCGCGCGGGGTCCAGCCCAGCTCGTGTGCCCAGCGGGTGCGGCCGTCGGCGGTGTCGAGCGCGAGCAGCCTGCCGCTGTTGTCACCCACGTAGACGGTGCCGCCGTCGGCGGAGAGCGTGGGCCCGGCGGCGGCGCCGTCGGTGAGCAGCTCGGCGCTCCACAGCCGCTCGACCCGGTCGCCGGTGTAGCGCAGCGCCACCAGCGCCGCGGCCGGGCGGCCCGGCTCCCAGACCGTGGCGAAGATCCGGCCGCTCGCGCCGTCCACCGCCGCCTGGGTGGCGACCGCGCAGCGCGGGCCGCCGTCGGCGCAGTCGGTGAGCCCCTGCCCGGCCGCGGGCCAGGTGAGGTCGGGGGCGCGCAGGAAGTCCGGCTGGCCGAGCAGCTGCACGGTGGGGACGACGCGCTTGCCTGTCTGCCGCTCCAGCACGTCGACCTGGCCGGTCTGGGTGATCGAGAGGACGTGGCCGTCACCGGTGAACTGCATGGTCACCGGCACCCCGGCGACCGGGGTGCGCCAGCGCGGCTGGCCGAGGAAGTTGTCCGAGTTCACGCCGCTGTCGTCGCCGACGTAGACGTTGTTCGCCGAGTCCAGCAGCGTGGGCGCGGAGACGGCGTTCGGGCCGAGCTGGTTGCAGAAGCGCTTGCGGCCGCTCATCTGGAAGGAGAAGATCGCGCAGTTCGCGGTGCGCGTGGTGACGAACATCTGCCCCTCCGACCCCACCGTCACCGGCGCGGCGACCGGCCCGCCGAGCGGGCGCTGCCAGGCCGGGCCGAGCCGGCGCGACCCCTCGACCGCGGAGGTGCCGCTGTTGCGGCCGTCGTTGTGCGCCGCGGTCCAGCCGAACCCGGGGCCCTGGGTGATGTCGTCGACGTCGGTGCCGCAGGAGGTGAGCAGTAGCCCCGCGAGCGCCGCCGCGACAGCCGCCTGCCGGAACCCCGAACGTGCACCGCCGCTTCCCACCTGCTGCTCTCCCTTGGGTCGTTGCCTGCGCCGAGACCGGCCGAGGGCAAGACTAGTCTGTGGTATCCGAAGACCGATCGACGGAGGAGACTTCGTGACGAGCATGTGGGGCGCACCGCTGCGCTCGCGCTGGCAGGGATCGCGCCGCCGCGATCCGAAACAGGCCAGGTTCCTGACCATGGCCTCGCTGCGCTGGGTGCTCGCCAACCGGGCCTATACGCCCTGGTACCTGGTGCGCTACTACCGGCTGTTCAAGTTCAAGGCGGCGAACCCGCACGTCGTGCTGCGCGGCATGGTGTTCCTCGGCAAGGGGGTGGAGATCCACGCGACCCCCGAGCTGGGACGGCTGGAGATCGGGCGCTGGGTGCACATCGGCGACGGCAACGCCATCCGCTGCCACGAGGGCTCGCTGCGCATCGGCGACAAGGTGGTGTTCGGCAAGGACAACGTGGTCAACACCTACCTCGACATCGAGATCGGCGAGTCCACCCTGGTCGCCGACTGGTGCTACATCACCGACTTCGACCACCGGATGGACGACATCACGCTGCCGATCAAGGACCAGGGCATCGTCAAGAGCCCGGTGCGGATCGGCCCGGACACCTGGATCGCCGCCAAGGTCACGGTGCTGCGCGAGACCAGGGTCGGCCGCGGCTGCGTGCTCGGCGCGCACGCGGTGGTCAGGGGCGACATCCCGGACTACAGCATCGCCGTCGGCGCCCCGGCCCGCGTGGTGAAGAACCGCAAGGTGGCCTGGGAGGCGGGCGCCGCCGAGCGGGAGAAGTACCTGGCCGCGCTGGCCGACATCGAGCGCAAGAAGAGCGGGGTCGGCGGCGGCGCCGCATGACCAGGTACGCCGCGCTGCTCCGCGGGATCATGCCGAGCAACAAGAACATGGCCAACGACAAGCTGCGCGGCGTGTTCGAATCGCTCGGCTGCACGCGGGTCGGGTCGGTGCTGGCCAGCGGCAATATCGTCTTCGACGCCGCCGACACCGACGTCCCCGCGCTGGAGGACCGGATCCAGGGGGCGCTGCGCGAGCAGCTCGGCATCGGCGGCGGCACCATCGTGCGCAGCCACGCCGAGCTGCGCGCGCTGCTCGACAGCGACCCGTTCGACGGCCGCAAGCACGAGCGCGGCAGCTACCTCATCGCCACCTTCTTCAAGCACGGCGCGGTCACCGGCCTGCCTGCGAACGACGACCCGCGGGCCGAGGTGATCGGCTACGACGAGGCGGCGCGCGCCTTCCTCGCCGTTGTCGACAACAGCGATCCGGGCAAGACCCCGGACTTCATGGCCTGGCTGGAGAAGGCGTACGGCAAGGACATCACCACCCGCACCTGGCTCACGGTGCAGCGCATCGTGAAGAAGCTGGAGGCCTGAGCTACTCCGGGTCGCGCTCCGGCAGCGGCCGCTCCACGATCGAGGGACGGCCGAGCGGAACCCGCACCCGGCGCTTGGCCGCGGCGTAGACCTGCGCGGTCTCCGCGGCCACCACGTCCCAGGCGAAGTCGGCGGTGAGCCGCTCCCTGGCCGCGACGGCCCGGCTCTGCGCGGCGGCCGGGTCGTCCAGCACCGCGCGCACCGCCTCGACCAGGCCGTCCACGTCGGCGGGTTCGAAGGAGGCGCCGGTGACGCCGTCCAGCACCGCTTCGCCGAGCCCGCCCGCGCTGGAGGCGATCAGCGGGATCCCCGCCGCGGCGGCCTCCAGCGCCACGATCCCGAACGGCTCGTAGCGGCTCGGCAGCACGATGGCGTCCGCGCCGTGCAGCCAGCCGAGCAGCTCCTGGTGGCCCAGCTGCCCGGCGAAGCTCACCGCGCGCGCCACCCGGTGCACCCTGGCCCGCTCGCGCAGCCACTCGAACTGGGTGCCGACCCCGGCGACGGTGAGCGTGGTGCCCGGGTGCGCGCGGCGGATCCGGGGGAGCGCCGCGATGGCGTCCTGCACGCCCTTCTCGTACTCCAGCCGCCCGACGTAGAGCAGCCGGGGCGGGCCGGTGCGCGGGGCGCGGGCGCGGAACTGCCAGGCCGCCACGTCGATGCCGTTGCGGATCACCGTGATCGCGGGCAGCTCCGGCCCGTAGAGCCGCTCCACCTCGTCCTGCATCGAGGCCGAGCAGGTGATGAGCGCGTCCGACTCGTTCGCCAGCCACCACTCCACCGAGTGCACCTGCTTGTTGACCCGGCCCGCGACCCAGCCGCTGTGCCTGCCCGCCTCGGTGGCGTGCAGCGTGCTCACCAGCGGCACGTCGTAGAACTCGGCCAGCGCGACCGCCGGGTGCGCGACCAGCCAGTCGTGCGCGTGCACGACGTCCGGCTGCCAGCCCTCGCCGATGCCCGGCTTGTGCAGCGCGATGCCCGCGCGCACCATGGCGTGCCCCATGGCCAGCGTCCAGGCCGGCATGTCGGTGCCGAAGTCGAAGCTCGGCGGGTCCTCCGCGACCGCCACCACGAGGACGCCCTCGGCGACGAACGAGTGCGTGGGGTGGCTGGTGGCGTCGGTGCCGGTGGGGCGGCGGGAGAGCACGACCACCTCGTGGCCCGCGGCGGCCAGCTCGACCGCCAGGTGATGCACGTGCCTGCCGAGCCCGCCGACCACCACCGGCGGGTACTCCCACGACACCATCAAGATCTTCATATGCGTCCTTCTAGGCCCGGCCGGCGAGGCGTCGCGCGTCCAGAGCGGGGAAGAGCCCGTCGGCCGCGTTCCATCCTGCCGCCAACCGGTCGGCTTTCGCGAGCTGTCCCGCGGTGGCCGCCGCCGCGATCTCCCGGACGGCGTGCGCGTGCCGGTGCGCCCGCTCCCGCGCGTACCCGGCCGCGGAATCCTTGCTGACCATGAAGGCCCAGTCGCTGGAGACGGCGAGGATCGCCTCGCGCACCAGCTGGTCGGCGACCCGGTCGCGCAGCCCGTGCCCGCCGCGCCCGGCGTGCAGTTTGTCCAGCGTGTCCAGGGTGAGCCGGACCACATCGGCGTTCAGCTCGACCAGGTCGTGCACCTGCTCGCCCGCCCACACCCGCCAGTCCTTGCCCGACCCCCACGAGGAGTCCGCGAGCTCCACCGGGGCCCCGACGTAGCCGTTCGCGCGGGCGTCGGCCAGCGTCCCGACGGTCACCCCGGCCTCCGGCAGCGCCCGCAGCACCGCCGCCAGCCACTGCGGCCCCTCGTGCCACCAGTGTCCGAAAAGCTCGGTGTCGAAGGCGGCGACGACCAGCGCGGGCCGCCCGATCCGCGCCGACTCCGCGATCAGCCGCTCGCGCACGGTGCCGACGAAATCGGCGACGTCGCGCTCGATCGCCGCGGCCGCGAGCGCCGGATCGTAGGGCGCCTTGTCCGGTCCGGCCACCGACTTACCGGTGACCCGGGCGGGTTTGAGGCCGGTGCCGTGGTCGTAGTGGTGGAAGTCGCGGTAGGCGGCCTGCCCGGGGTAGCCGGACTTGGGCGACCAGACCCGGTAGCTGACCGGCAGATCGCGCCCGAAGGCCAGCACCTCGGACTCGTTGACCGGCCTGCCGAGGCTGCTGTCGCCGCGCAGCGCGGGGCCGTCCACCATGAAATGCGTCACACCCGCGGCGGCGTAGCCCTGCTCCATGCCCGGGGTGAAGCCGCACTCCGGCGCCCAGATCCCGGCGGGGCGGTCGCCCCAGCGCAGCGCGGCGTCGGCCAGCCCCTCGGCCAGCTGGAAGGCGCGCAGCCGCGGCTCGAGCAGCGGCTGGAACGGGTGCGCCAGCGGGCCGCCGAGCAGCTCCACCGTCCCGGCCTCGGCCAGCGCGCGCCAGAGCGGCGCCGCGCCGTGCCGCCAGCGGGTCTCGAAGTCGGCCAGCGCGGCGCTGGCCAGCCGGTGCTCGTAGCGGCCCAGCTCGACCTTGCCCGCGAGCGCGGCCTCGTCCGCGCGCAGCTGCCAGTTGCCGAGCCAGTGGTGCATCCCCGCCAGGCAGTGCGGGTCGTCCAGCTGGGCCGCGAGCACCGGCGTCACACCCAGGCTGAGCAGGTTCGAACGCCCCTCGGCGGCAAGCTCTTCCAGTACCCGGAGCACGGGAATGTAGGAGGCGGCCCAGGATTGGTAGAGCCACTCCTCGCCCACCGGCCAGCGGCCGTGGTGGGCCAGCCACGGCAGGTGCGAGTGCAGCACCAGCGTGAATTGCCCGGGGACGGTCACGGTTTCACCGCGATGGCGACCAGGTCGAGGCTGGCGTCGATGTCGTCGGCGCGCAGCGCGAAGTCGTCGATGCCGACCGCGGCGACGTCGGCGGTGAGCTCGGCGGGCCACGGCTCACCGGCCAGCGCGCGCTCGATCTGGGCGTCGATGAACGAGCCGCCGTGCTTGGCGTCCAGGGCCCGCAGCGCCGGTCCGTGGTGCACGCCGGTCATCTCGGCCACCGTGAACCCGGCCTCGACCAGCAGCTCGGTCAGCTCGGCGGCGTTCAGCTCGCGGGTGTGGAACGGGTTCAGCGGGGTGTCCCGGCCCGGCGAGAAGGTGATCCGGTTCGGCGTGCTGATCAGCAGCTCGCCGCCGGGGCGCAGCACCCGCAGGCACTCGCGCAGGAACTGCCCCTGATCCCAGAGGTGCTCGATGACCTGGAAGTTCACCACCACGTCGACCGAGGCGTCGGGCAGCGGCAGGTCGGCGAGGTTGCCCTGCACCATCTCCACCCGCGGGTACCGCGCCCGGACGTGCGCCACCGCCGACTCGTCGTAGTCGACCCCGGTCACCCGGCGCGCGACGCCCGCGATCATGTCCGCGCCGTACCCCTCGCCGGAGCCCGCCTCCAGCACCTCGCGGCCCGCGCAGCGGTCGAGCAGGCGGGCGTAGACCACCTCGTGTCTGCGGAACCAGTAGTTCTCCTCCGCGATTCCGGGCACCGTGCGCTCGCCGGTGAGCGGCAGGGGCGCATCGGCGTCCGATGCGGCAGGGATCACAGCCTCGCTCATCGTTCCGACGTTACTGGTCGGGCATTCCACAGGTACGCTCGGAGTAAGTTACCCACGAGTAACTTAACGTAGGGTAATCTCCTCGATCGAGCCATTCGAAGGACGAACGGCCGCCGACAAGGGCGACCGCCACCCCGTGCCCCCAGAAGGAGGTCGACGAAGACCGATGCCGAACATCGTCGTACTCATCAAGCAGGTTCCCGACACCTGGTCCGAGCGCAAGCTCAGCGATGGTGACTACACCCTCGACCGCGAGGCCGCCGACGCCGTCCTCGACGAGATCAACGAGCGCGCGGTCGAAGAGGCGCTGCTGATCAAGGAGGCGCAGGGCGGCGAGGTGACCGTGCTCACCGCCGGTCCGGACCGGGCCACCGAGGCCATCCGCAAGGCTCTCTCCATGGGCGCCGACAAGGCCATCCACATCAACGACCCGGCCATCCACGGCTCGGACGCGGTGCAGACCTCGTACGTGCTCGCCGCGGCGCTCGGCCAGATCGAGGGCGTGGAGCTGGTCATCTCCGGCAACGAGGCCACCGACGGCCGGATGGGCGCCATCCCGGCGATCATCGCCGAGTACCTCGGCCTGCCGCAGCTCACCCACCTCCGCAAGCTCACCGTCGACGGCGACAAGGTCACCGGCGAGCGGGAGACCGACGAGGGCGTGTTCAAGCTGGAGGCGAACCTGCCCGCCATCGTCAGCGTGAACGAGAAGATCAACGAGCCGCGCTTCCCCTCCTTCAAGGGCATCATGGCCGCGAAGAAGAAGGAAGTGCAGACCTTCACCCTCGCCGACCTGGGCGTCGAGGCGGACACGGTCGGCGTGGCGAACGCGGGCAGCACGGTCACCGCGGCCACCCCGAAGCCGCCGCGCACCGCGGGCGAGAAGGTCACCGACGAGGGCGACGGCGGCACCAAGGTCGCCAAGTACCTGGTCGGTCAGAAGATCATCTGACCCGGGTCACCCCACACGGACTTTTTCAGGAGAGAGAAGACATGGCTGAAGTACTCGTGCTGGTCGAGCACGCCGAGGGTGCCCCGAAGAAGGTCACCTCCGAACTGATCACCGCCGCCCGCGCGCTGGGCGAGCCCGCCGCCGTCGTGGTCGCCGCCCCCGGCACCGCCGACAAGCTGGCCGACGCGCTGACCCAGGCCGGTGCCGAGAAGATCTACGTCGCCGAGTCCGACGACGCCGACGGCTTCCTGGTCACCCCCAAGGTCGACGTGCTCGCCGCGCTCTCGGAGTCGGCCTCGCCCGCCGCGATCATCGCCGCCGCCAGCGCCGAGGGCAAGGAGGTGACCGGTCGGCTCGCCGCCAGGATCGGCTCCGGGCTGCTCTGCGACGTGGTCGCGGTGAACTCCGACGGCTCCGCGGTGCACTCCATCTTCGGTGGCGCCTTCACCGTCGACGCCAAGGCCACCGGTGACGTGCCGGTGATCTCGGTGCGCCCCGGCGCCATCGAGGCGGCTCCGCAGGCCGGTGCCGGTGAGAAGGTCACCGTCGAGGTGCCCGCGCAGGAAGAGGGCGTCGTCAAGATCACCTCGCGCGATCCCATCGAGGGCGGCGACCGCCCGGAGCTCACCGAGGCGAGCATCGTCGTCTCCGGTGGCCGCGGCGTCGGCTCGGCCGAGAAGTTCTCCGTGGTGGAGGAGCTGGCCGACTCGCTCGGTGCCGCCGTCGGCGCCTCCCGCGCCGCCGTCGACTCCGGCTACTACCCGGGCCAGTTCCAGGTCGGCCAGACCGGCAAGACGGTCTCCCCGCAGCTGTACGTCGCGCTCGGCATCTCCGGCGCGATCCAGCACCGTGCGGGCATGCAGACCTCGAAGACCATCGTCGCCGTCAACAAGGACGAAGAGGCGCCGATCTTCGAGATCGCCGACTACGGCATCGTGGGCGACCTGTTCAATGTCGCGCCGCAGCTCACCGATGAGGTGAAGAAGCACAAGGGGTAGATCTTCCGCCCCTGGGGAGGCCCGGTTCCGTATGGAGCCGGGCCTCCCGGCCGTTGGGGGTGTCTGCCGGTTCGGCTCGCCCTGCCCGGCGTGCCCGCCCTGCCCGCCCTGCCTGGCGTGCCCGGCCTGCCTGGCGTGCCCGGCCTGCCTAGCGTGGCCGCCCTGCCTAGCGTGCCCGCCCTATCCGTCCTGCCCGGTGTGTCAGCTGGCCGGGCGTGGCAGGGCGCCGGACGAGGCGGCCACGCGCCGTCGGCCGCAGATAATCGGTTGCCGGGGCGGGCGGATGCGCGCAAGGTGCGGGGATGACCTCGGCTCTACCGCTCGATGTGGTGCGGAACGTGCGGGAAATCTTCGGGGCGCGGGGGGAGCGGTGGCTGGGGGAGCTGCCGGGGGTGGTCCGGGAGCGGTGCGCGGCGTGGGGGCTGGAGCAGGTGGGGGCGCCGATGGCGGGTGGGACGCACTCGTGGGTAGCGCCGGTGCGGCGTGCCGACGGCTCGCTCGCGGTGCTGAAGATTCCGGTGCGCGACCCGGAGAATGCCGGGGAGGCGGCCGGGCTGCGCTGGTACGACGGGGGCGGGGCGGTCCGGTTGTACGGGTCCGACCCGGGTTCGGGTGCGCTGCTGCTGGAGTACGCGCGGCCGGGGACGCCGCTGCTACCGCAGCCCGGGACTCCGCTGGAGGGGTTGCCGGAGCACGCCGGGAAGGTTCGGCTCGCGTGTGACCTGCTCCGGCGGCTGCGCCGCGCGCCAGGAGAGCTACCCGAGGGTTACCCACCGCCGCCGACGGTGGCCGACGTGGTGGCCGAGTGGTCGGCCTGGCTGAGCGGACCCGACGCCTCCGTCCTCGACCCGGCACTGCGCTCCCTCGCCCGCGACCGCTGCGCGGAACTGGCCGAGCCGGACGGCCCGCTCCTGGTGGTCAACCGCGACAACCACCTCGGCAATATCGTCGCCGCCGAGCGCGAACCGTGGCTCCTCATCGACCCCAAGCCCTACCTCGGCGAAGCCGCCTTCGACGCGGGCTTCCTCGTCCTCATCCAGGTGGCGAGCGCGCCGGGCGCCGAGCAGGCGCGCCGCGTCACCGCGCTGACCGCCGACGCGCTCGGCGTCGACCGGCACCGCGCCCGCGCGTGGGCCTTCCTGCGCGCCGTCGAGGAGGTCGCCTGGGCGGTCGAAGACGACCGTCCAGCCGACCGCGATCTCCATCTGGTCATCGCCGCCGCTCTGCGCTGACAGCGCCGCCCGCCCTTGGCGCCGGCCATCGCCGCGCTCACCGGCCCGCTCGCTACCCCGGATGCTCGGCCCGACGCGGGCGTTCACGCGCTGTGCAGCGCCGCCAGCAGGGTCGTGAGCACCGGCGACTGCCGCGCCTCGGCGCGGATCACGGCGTTCACCGGCACCCGCAGCCGGTGATCGGCGAGCTCGACGGTGGCGATCCCGTCGGTCGGGCTGTGCGCGTAGAGCACCGTCCACGCATCGGGGTGGTTGATCAACTCCATGGTGGCGGTGTGATCCGCGGGAATCGGCGGCCCGTAGGTGGGCCCGACCGGCAGGTCGGCGAAGGCCGAGCGAATCACGGTGTGCAGCAGCACCTGTTCCGACTCCGGGGGAAGCAGCAGCGGGAAGTCGCTCAGCTCGCGCAGCGTCACATTGGTGCGCCACGCCAGCGGATGCGCGGGCGCCACCGCCAGCATCAGCTCCTCGACCCACAGCTGCTCCACCGCGAGCCCAGGCTGGTCGACCGAGCCGCGGACCAGCGCCAGATCGCAGTCGCCGTCCGCGACCGCCGAGATCCGCTGCCGGAACGGTTTGATCACGAACTCGATCTCCGCCCCCGGGTGCGCCTCCCTCGCCCCGGCGATGGCGGAGAGCGAACGGGTGGCGAACGACATGTTCGCCGCCAGCCGGATCCGGCTGCCGGTGGTCCGCACCGCCGCCCGGATCGCCGACTCCAGGCTCAGCATCTGCTTGGCCAGCGGCAGCAGCCGGGTGGTGGCATCCGTCGGCACCACGGCGCGGGTGGTCCGCTCGAAGAGCTGGACGGAGAGGTCGCGCTCCAGCCGGGCGATCTGGTGGCTGATGGCCGACTGCGAGATGAAGCAGCGCGCGGCGGCGCGGCTGAAGCTCAGCTCCTCGCAGACGGCGACGAAGTATGCCAGCTGACGCAGCTCCACGCAAAGTCCCCTATTCATGAGCGAGTCAGATAAGAGTCATCACCATTATGCGCTCCAACGGGTGAAATATCTCCGATATGAATGACGGTTAGTAATGAGAGAAGGAAACGAACACTGCACCTGGTGAGGGGACACCGATCATGGAACAGCCGTTGGCCGACACCACACCCGTCCTGGCCGGCGGGGCGGACACCACTCCGCTCGGTACCGAGAACGTCGAACACGCCGACGTCGTCATCGTCGGCTCGGGCTTCGGCGGCCTGGCCGCCGCCAAGCGGCTCGCCAGGGCGGGCATCAACTTCGTGCTGATCTCCAGCACCAGGGAGCACCTCTTCCAGCCGCTGCTGTACCAGGTCGCCACCGGTGTGCTGGAGTCCGGCGAGATCGCCCCGCCCATCGCCTCGGTGCTGCGCAGGCACGAGGAGGCCGATGTCAGGCACGGCACCGTCGTCGCCGTCGACCCGGCCACCGCAGTGCTCACCTACGCCACCCCGAACGGCATCCAGCGCAGGCTCCGCTACGGCTCGCTGATCGCGGCCACCGGCGCCAGCCAGTCCTACTTCGGCCGCGACGACTTCGCGGAGAAGACGTTCTCGCTCAAGACCATCGACGACGCCAAGGCGCTGCGCGCGCAGATCGAGCGGGTCTTCTCGGAGGCGAAGCACGCCGATGCCGAGACCGCGCGCAGGCTGCTCAGCTTCGTCGTGGTCGGCGCGGGCGCGACCGGCGTCGAGGTCGCGGGCCAGCTGAAGGAGCTCGCCAAGCGCCATTACCACCAGGAGATCTCGGTGACCCTGGTCGAGGGCGCGGGCGCGGTGCTCCCGCCGTTCGGCGGCGGGCTCTCGGAGTACGCGAAGGAGTCGCTGGCAGGCGGCGGCGTCGAGGTGCTGCTCGGCACCTTCGTCACCGACATCGAGCACGGCTCGGTCACCGTCAAGGACAAGTCGGGCGCCGAGCGCACGCTGCCCGCCGAGACCGTGGTCTGGTCGGCGGGCGTGCAGGCGGGCGGCTTCGCGACGGTGCTGGCCGCGGCCACCGGCGTCGCCACCGACCGCGCGGGCAGGCTCCTGGTGAACCCGGACCTGACCGTCGGCGGCTACGCCGACATCTACGCCATCGGCGACATGACCTCGCTGAACGGCTACCCCGGCCAGTCGCCGGTCGCCATGCAGGAGGGCAGGCACGTCGCCGACATCATCACCAGGCGCAAGCAGCCCGGCACCGCGTTCCACTACTGGGACAAGGGCAGCATGGCGGTGATCAGCCGGTTCAGCGCCGTGGTGAAGCTCAACGAGCGCATCACCTTCCGCGGCTTCATCGCCTGGTTCATGTGGCTCGCGGTGCACCTCATGTACCTGGTCGGCTTCCGGAACCGGTTCGCCGCCGTGGTCTCCTGGCTGGTCGCCTTCATCGGCACCGGCCGCCCCGGTTTCGACGAGGTCGAGCCGGAGGAGATCGCCGCGCTGGAACGGGAACGGCTGGCTGCCTGACCGTCTCGACCGATCGCGCCGTCCCCCTCGGGCGGCGCGATCGTCGCATTTCGGGCGCCCGGCATCGGGGGTCACACCGGTGGAAGAACCCGTGCCGACGACCCGGTGAACAGCTGGTGTGACCAATATCTCGTTAACCGAACGGGCACGCGCCTGACACCACGCGGACGCCGCAGGGCAGTTTCCGGGTGCGTTCATCGGGTACATGAGTATCTCGTCCGTGTTGACAGCCCCGGCTCGACCGACGGACGCGGGGGTGGAAAGAGCCCGCTACGCCCTGGTCGTCTCGTCCGACGCCGAGCACCGCGAGGCCGCGCAGCGGCTGCGCTACCGCGTGTTCGCCGACGAGCCCGGCTTCACCATCCCCGACACCGGCACCGGCCTCGACGCCGACCGCTTCGACGAATTCTGCGACCACCTGCTGGTCCGCGACGAAGCGAGCGGCGAGTACGTCGGCTGCTACCGCATGCTCCCGCCGGACAAGGCCGCGGCCGCGGGCGGCTACTACACCGCCACCGAATTCGACCTGAGCGCACTCGACCCGCACGGCAACCGGATCGTCGAGATGGGCCGCGCCTGCGTGCTGCCCGAGCACCGCAACGGCTCGGTCGTCACGCTCATGTGGGCGGGAATCCTGCACTACATCCAGCTCACCGGGCACGAATGGGTCATGGGCTGCGTCTCGGTTCCCATGCGGGACAAGCCGGAGGACGCCGCCGGGGTGAACGTGCGCGGCGTGCGCGACCTGGTCATGGCGAAGCACGCGAGCGAGCGCCGGGTCCGGCCGTACAACCCGGTCGTGGTCGACGGTCGCGCGCTCGACGAACTCCCCGCCCCCCGCCGCCCCAAGCTCCCGCCGCTGATGAGCGGCTACCTCCGCCTCGGCGCGGAGGTCTGCGGCGAGCCCGCGCACGACCCGGACTTCGCCGTCGCCGACTTCGTCGTGATGCTCGGCCTCTCCACCATCAACACCCGCTACCTGAATCGGCTGCAGGACGCAGCCGCCGGCTTCGGAGGCTGATCGCTCATGGTGACCGAGATCTTCGCCGCGCCCCAGGGTGCCGCTGTGCACTCCTGGATGCCCGCCAGTCCGTGCGGGGTCGGGTGCATCGACGAGGGCGACCGGGTCGGCCGTGTCCGGGTGGCGGCCAGGGTCGCCGGGGTCGCCGGGTTGCTGCTCAGCTTCCCCGTGGTGAACGGCCTGACCCCCGCGAGCCGCCGGGAGCCGCTGCACCGCGGCTACGCCCGCGCCATGCTGAGCGTCCTCGGCATCCGGCTCTCGGTGATCGACAACCGCGATGCCCCGCAGCCGACCCTCGACGCGCTGGCACCGGTCTCCGCGATCGACCCCAACGCCGACCTCGCGCCGGACCGGAACGCCGCACACCCCGGCGCCGGCGCCGAATCCAGTCGAGCCGCGAAGCGGACGCGATATGCCGAACCCGGAAAAGGCGCCCTGATCATCGCAGGCCACGTCAGCTGGTCCGACGTCCTCGTGCTGGCAGCAGTCCAGCCTCTCGGCTTCGTCGCCCGAGCCGACATGCTCGAATGGCCCCTGCTGGGCAAGCTCGCCGTCCGCATGCGCGTCATCCCCATCGAACGCGAGAGCCTTCGCAAGCTCCCCGACGTGGTGACGCAGCTCCGCGACCGCCTGCTGGCGGGCGACCGCGTAGCCGCCTTCCCCGAGGGCACCACCTGGTGCGGCCGCGCCTACGGCACCCTGCGCCCCGCCCTCTTCCAGGCCGCCATCGACGCGAACACCCCGGTCCAGCCGATCCGCCTCGCCTACCGCCACAGCACGGGCGGCACATGCACCGTCCCCGCCTTCATCGGCGACGACAGCTTCACCACCTCCGCCGCCCGCGTCCTCCGCGCCCGCGGCATGGTCGCCGAGGTCATCCTGGAACCGCGCGAACAGCCCGGCGACGACCGCCGCGACCTGGCCCGCCGCGTCGAGCGCGCCGTCCGCGGCGCAGGCAGCTCCACCCACGGCAGCTGGATCGAAGCGGGCACCACCCGCGTCCAGGACCCGGATCTCGACGCCGCCGAGCCGGAGGTGCGCCGCCCGCGCCGCCTGCTGCCCGGCCGCCGCAAGGCCGCCGCTACCCGCTAGGGAGCATTCATCGCGTCCCGCACACTCGTTTCCTGGTTCCCCAGGAAGCGAGGTGCGGGCCGCGTGATCATGGCGATCGCCGCCTTACTCGCCGCCAACTGGTCCCGCACGTAGCACTTCCACCAGATCCCATTGCGCGGCTGATCGTTGTCCGCCACCCCCTCGGTCGCGATCCCCGCCGTGCGGCACAGCGCGATGGTGCGCGGCATGCTGAAGTCCTGCGTCACCACGATCGCGCTCGTCACCCCGAAGATCTCCTTCGCCCGCACGCAGGACTGATACGTGTCGAACCCCGCGTAGTCCAGCGCCACCTTCCGCTCCGGCACCCCCGTGCGCACCAGGTAGTCCCGCATCACCGTCGGCTCGTCGTGCTCGGGCGTGCTGTTGTCCCCGGTCACCAGCACCGCCTTCACCTTCCCCGCAGCCAGCAGCTCGCGCCCGATCTCCAGCCGCGCCGCCAGATACGGCGAAGGCTCCCCGACCTTCTCGTAGATCTGCGCCCCGAACACGATCGCCACGTCCGCAGCGGGCACGGAGGCCACCGTGTGGTCCGTCCCGGCGCCGCGCCACCGCACCCAGCCGACCGCGCTCGCCGCCACCACCGCGACCGCCAGTGTCGAAATCGCTCCCACGCGCACCAGCGTCCGCGGCCGCAGCCACCGTCGCCGTGCGTCCCCTCGTTCCGTCATGGGACCAGTCTGCCGTCCCTGTCTGTCCCCCGACAGTTCGCGCGAGATGCGCCGGTCATGGCATAGCTGTCGGGCAGCTCATCCGCGCAGGTCGCCTCGCCGCCTCGAATCGATCGAGGGTTCGACCTTCCCGAGGGAAGGAGAACGGCGGGGTCGCGCGCGTGCTGAGTCGCGAATTCGGCGCCGCGGGCCGAGCGCTGTTGTATTACCACCGGTTACAGGAAGATTGGGGCATTTTTGGGCTCGGCGGTGCACCCGCTAATCTGCACCGGTGACGCCCACAAATTGCCGAAAAACCAGAGAAATCCGAGCGGTCGTATTCGACTGGAGAGGCACTCTCGTCTCAGAGCTCGACCCGAAGGGCTGGGTTGCGGAAGCATTGCGCCGTGCCGGACGCAGCTCCGATCGCGACGCCGTCACCGAGGTTCTCGCGGCGATCCACACACCCGAATTGAAGCAGCGCCTGCAGTCGCCGCACGGTAATACCAGCACCGAACGCCACCGCGAGACCTTCTACGGGGTGTTCGAGGACGCCAACCTCGACAGCGAGGTAGCGGACGCGCTCTGGGATATCGATTCCGACCCCTCCTACAACCATTTCGCCGACGACACCGCATCGACTTTCGACGCTCTCCGCGCCAACGATTGCAAAATCGGAATACTCAGCAACATCCACTTCGACATCCGCCCGCTGTTCGCCGAAGCCGGCCTGCTCGACCGCGTCGAAACCTTCGTCATGTCCTTCCAGTGCGGCCTGCAGAAGCCCGATCCCCGCATCTTCCTGCGAGCCCTCACCGACCTCGGCACCTCCGCCGAGGAAACCCTGATGGTGGGTGACCGGCCGTCCCGCGACGGAGCTGCCGTCGATGTCGGCATGCGCACCCTGCTCGTTCCGACCCTGCGCGACCCGCGGGACTGCCGCCTGGATCTCGTCACGGCCGCGGTTCGGCCGGTCGAGCAGCCCGAACTAGCGGGTTCCGCAGCCCACTAGGGGAGTCCGCGAGAAGGTCACTGGCGCATTGCCCGTTCGATCGCGCCGAGCCCGCTGTCCACGGCGCTCGGTCTGCCCCGACGGCACAGCTCGTCGACCAGGTCGCGCACCATCGGGTGGTTGTAGACGTAGTGCGGGGCGAGGCGGATCGCCAGGGTCAATTCCTCCACCGCGGCGGCATCGTGTTTGAGCTGACCGTAGGCACGGGCCATCTCGATGCGATGCCGGGTGTGTCGTTCCTTCGAACTCAAGTTCGTCACATCGATAGCGGCGTGGCGTTGCACCGCAATGTGAGGCTGGTGCAACGCGACGGCGATTTCCGCAGCGTGTATTCCGCAATTGCTCGGGCCGAATACTGTTTGGAAGTCGTTGCGGTCAACGCCGAGCCGCGCGGCGGCGTCCTCCGCTTCGCGCAGGTGCATCCACGCCGCCGCCGCATCCAGGCGACGCGCCGATGCGACGGCACAGCGCAGATGCAGCGCGCCCCAGAGCGAGAGAACCTGAGGGCTCGGCGTAGCCAACTGCTCCTGCAGCCCGAGCAGTGCCGCTTCGGCAACGGCGAAGGCCTCGTCCACCGACCCGGTGTGCAGCAGTACGCCGCAGCGGTCCCAAGCCGAACAGGCGCTCATGAGCGGATCGCCGAGTCGGGCGGCGGCGGTGGCCGCGTTCTCGACCGCGGTCCAGGCCAAGTCGTGGTATCCGAGCTGGTTGAGGACGGTTCTGGCGACGTGCGAGGTCTCGATCAGCAGGACGTCGACGGCATCGCGCTCCCGGCCCGAACTCAGCAGGGTTCCGGTGTTCAGAGACTCCGTCAGGTCGGGCAGTTGACGCATCACCTCGAGCAGATTGGCGGCTTGCCTGCGCCGCGTTATGCGGTCGACGTCCACGCGCAACTCCGTCAGTAGCGACGGTGGCGCGACCGGACGCAGGCCGGGGTGACCCGCGAGGCTGAGGCCGGTTCTCCTGAGCGCGGCGCGCAGTGCGGGGATGGCGCTGTGCCCGGTGTCTTTGCCGATCTCCAACGGAATCCCCAACAGCCACGCCGCGTCGACCTCGAGCACGTCAGCGAGCCGTTCGATGACCGAGTGTTTGACCAGTTTCAGGCGCCCGGCCTCGATGCCCCGCATCCACGACTCGGACCTGTCGACCAACCCGGCGAGGGTGGCCTGACTCATTTCTCTGCTTCGCCGCGATCGCCGTATCCGCGAGCCGATGGATAGTGCGGCGCTGTCGCTGTCAGCCACCCTCTCGAGTGTATTGCGGACAGCGGGACAAACCGTCAGTTCTTTGACGGTGCACAGGATTCGCGGTTGCCACCATGTGAGCACGCGGGCCGGCGACAGCTTGCCCGCAATGGATCCGCTGGTGAATGCGGAATGGAAGGAAAGGCTCCGATCATGACAATAGATCCGCCTCCGGTGGACGAGAACTCTCGGTCGCTGCCGCCGCCCGGACCGCGGGGCCCGATGCATCCGGTCGTCGTACTCGTGGTGGCTACCGGCGCAGCGGTCGGCGCGGGCCTACTCGGCGGCTGGGATTTCGCGGGGACCGTGTTCGCCGCCGTGCTCACCGCCCTCGCACCCCGGAACGGCTCGGAGCGATAAGCGGTCGCTGTGCCGCGACCGTAGCAGCTGTGACCGCGGACTCCAGCGCGGCAGCGCGCAGCGGGGAATAACGCGCGGAGCCGGGCCGCTATCCTTTGATGGTCATGATGTCGGCTTGCCCTGGCACCCCGCGCGCGGTGCCCAAGACGGTCTACCTCGATCACGCGGCAACGACACCGATGTATCCCGCCGCCCTCGAGGCGATGACCGCTGCCCTCGGCCGGGTCGGTAACGCCTCCTCCCTGCACGGGTCGGGGCGGGCGGCGCGCAGGATGCTGGAGGAGGCGCGGGAGTCGATCGCGGCGGATCTGGGCGCCCGGCCGTCCGAGGTGATCTTCACCTCGGGGGGGACCGAGAGCGACAATCTGGCGATCAAGGGCATCTTCTGGGCGCGGCGGGATGCCGAGCCCAAGCGGCGGCGGATCCTGGTCGGAGCGACCGAGCACCATGCGGTGCTGGACGTGGTGGAGTGGCTGGAGCGGCACGAGGGTGCCGAGGTCACCTGGCTGGCGGCGGACGGCGAGGGGTTCGTGACGCCCGCGGTGCTGCGGGCGGCGCTGGAGGCGCACGGTGACGAGGTCGCGCTGGTCACGCTCATGTGGGCGAACAACGAGGTGGGGACGATCGCGCCGGTCGCGGAGCTGACGGCGGTGGCGCGGGAGTTCGGCGTGCCCATGCACAGCGATGCGGTGCAGGCGGCGGCGCAGCTGCCGATCGACACCGGGGCAGCGGGGCTGGCGGCGGCGAGTTTCGCGGGGCACAAGGTGGGCGGGCCGCACGGGGTCGGGGTGCTGCTGCTGGGCAGGCAGGTGCCGTGTGTTCCGCTACTGCACGGTGGCGGGCACGAGCGGGATCTGCGGTCGGGGACGTCGGATATCCCGGGTGCGGTGGGGCTGGCGGCGGCGCTGCGGCAGACCGCGGAGGAGCTGCCCGCCCGGACCAAGGAGCTGCGGACGCTGCGGGACGCCCTGATCGAGGGGGTGCGGGCGGTCGACCCCGAGGCGGTGCTGAACGGCCCGGCCGGGGAGCTGCGGCTGCCGGGGAATGCGCACTTCACCTTCCCGGGCTGTGAGGGCGATTCGCTGCTCATGCTGCTGGACGCCGCCGGGATCGAGTGCTCGACCGGTTCGGCCTGCACGGCGGGGGTGGCGGGGCCGAGCCACGTGCTGGTGGCGATGGGGGTCGAGCCGTGGCAGGCGCGCTGCTCGCTGCGCTTCTCGCTGGGGCACACCTCCACCGACGACGATGTGCAGACGCTGCTCACGGTGCTGCCGGGAGTGGTGGAGCGGGCCAGGGCGGCCGGGCTCACGAGCGCGAAGGGAGCGTACTGATGCGGGTTCTCGCCGCGATGAGCGGCGGTGTCGACTCCGCGGTGGCGGCGGCGCGGGCCGTCGACGCCGGGCACGACGTGGTGGGGGTGCACCTGGCGCTGTCGGCCACCCCGGGCACGCTGCGCACGGGGTCGCGGGGCTGCTGCTCGAAGGAGGACGCCGGGGATGCGCGGCGGGCCGCCGATGTGCTCGGGATTCCGTTCTACGTGTGGGATTTCGCGGACCGGTTCAAGGAGGACGTGATCGATGACTTCGTCGCCTCCTACGCCGCGGGTGAGACGCCGAATCCGTGTCTGCGCTGCAATGAGAAGATCAAGTTCTCGGCCCTGGCGGATCGGGCGGTCGCGCTCGGGTTCGACGCCGTGGCCACCGGGCACTACGCGCGGCTCGAGGACGGGGTGCTGCGCCGCGCCGTCGATGCGGACAAGGATCAGTCGTACGTGCTCGCGGTGCTGACCGCCGAGCAGTTGAGCCGGGCCATGTTCCCGGTGGGGGATACGCCGAAGTCGGAGATCCGCGCCGAGGCCGCCGCGCGGGGGCTCGCTGTCGCGGACAAGCCGGACAGTCACGACATCTGCTTCATTCCGTCCGGGGACACCAGAGCGTTTCTCGGGGCGAAGATCGGGATTCGGCCGGGTGCGGTGGTGGATGCCGACGGGCGCAAGCTGGCCGAGCACGAGGGGGTGCACGGGTTCACCATCGGGCAGCGCAAGGGGCTCGGGTTGCCGGGGCCGGGGCCGGATGGGAAGCCGCGGTACGTGACCGGGATCGATCCGGACTCGGGCGAGGTCCGGGTGGGGTCGGCCGAGGAGCTGCAGGTGTGGACGGTGCGCGCCGAGCGGGCGATCTGGACCTCCGGTGCCGCGCCGGAGAGCGCCATCGACTGCGTGGTGCAGGTGCGGGCGCACGGTGGGCTGGCGCCCGCGGTGGCGGAGGCCACCGACGGCGGGTTGACCGTGCGGTTGCGGGAGCCGTTGACCGGGGTGGCGCGGGGGCAGGCCGCGGTGCTGTACCGGCCGGACAGCGCCGGGGACGAGGTCATCGGCAGCGGGACCATCGCGGGGACCGACAGCGCCGTGCCGCTGGCCGACGCGCGGTGAGCGCCGGGGTCGAGGCCGCGCTGCGCGGCGGGATCGCGACGGGGGTCGGGTCGTGGCCGGGGACGGATCCGCGAGAGGCCGCGGCGACCGTGGTGGGGGAGTTGCCGGGGCTGGCGCATCTGGTGGAGTTGCCCGGGCGCGGGGTCGGGGCCGATCTGGTCGGGCGCGGGTGTGCGCTGCTGGTGGATCTGCCGTTCGACAGTACGACCCGCGGATACCGGTTCGCGGCGCGGGCGGGTGGGGTCGCGCGGCAGGCGCGGGATCTGTTGCGGACCGATCTGGACGCGCTCGAGGAGGCGTGGGAGAAAGCGGGGGCGCCCGGGAGCGGGCGGGTGGTGAAGGTGCAGGCCGCTGGCGTACTGACCTTGGCTGCCGAGGTCGAGCTCGGGCACGGGCATCGGGTGCTCACCGATTCCGGTGCGCGGCGTGATCTCGCGGAATCGCTGGCCGAGGGGCTGGCACGGCATGTGGCCGAGGTAGGGAAGCGGCTGAATGCGCCGGTTGTGCTGCAACTCGACGAGCCGCTCGCCGGGGCGGTGCTGGAGGGGTCGCTGCGCGGAGTGAGTGTGCTGGACACGGTGCGGTCGCTGCCCGAGCCCGAGGCGCTCGACCTGCTCGATACCGTGATTCGGGCGCAGTCCGTGCCCGTGGTGGTGCACAGCTGTGCTGAGCCGCCGCCGCTTTCGCTCTTCCGTTCCAGTGCGGCCGGTGCGCTCGCTATCGACGTGGGGGTATTGCGTACCGCTGATCTGGACGGTGTCGGCGAGACGCTGGATGCCGGGAAGATGCTGGTTCTCGGGTTGGTGCCGAGCACGGCGCCCGCTGGGAAGCCGGGGTGGCGGGAGCTTGCCGAGCCCGGGGTTCGGCTGGTGGATCGGCTCGGGTTTCCGCGGCGGACGCTGGCCGAGCGGGTGCTGGTGAGTCCGGCCTGTGGGCTGGCGGGGGCGACTCCCGAGTGGGCGCGGCGGGCGCTGGATCTCACCGCGGATATTGCACGCGCCTATACCGAGGAACCGGAGACGCTCGGCGCGGAGTAGGTCCGCGGACGTGTATGTCGCCTGCTTCGCGCTCGACTGGTTTCCGCGTTGCGATCGGTCGGAGTTCGCCTGAGCGCTGGGCCGGGTCCCCGGCGCCGACCTACGCGCACTGCGCCGACGTGCGGCGATCCGTCCCGGATAGGTCATACCCCTGGACTATCGTGCCAATTGTGACCGAACCCGAGGCCCCCGCTCCGGCCACGGCCGAGGAGCAGCGCGCGTGGCAGCAGCTCGCGGACGAGGTGCGTGAGCACCAGTTCCGCTACTACGTGCGGGATGCGCCGATCGTCTCCGACGGCGAGTTCGACACGCTGCTGCGCCGCCTCCAACAGATGGAGGACGAGCACCCGGACCTGCGGACGCCGGATTCGCCGACGCAGCTGGTCGGCGGGGGTTTCGCGACCGACTTCACGCCGGTGGACCACCTGGAGCGGATGCTCTCGCTGGACAATGTCTTCGACCTGGACGAGCTGCGCGCCTGGGCGACCAGGGTGGAGGCGGAGACCGGGCCGGACCTGCACTACCTGTGCGAGGTGAAGATCGATGGCGTCGCGCTGAACCTGGTCTATCGGAACGGGAAGCTGGAGCGCGGCGCCACCAGGGGGGACGGGCGGACCGGCGAGGACGTCACGCTGAACGCGCGAACCATCTCCGACATCCCGACCGAGCTCGCGCCGAGCGACGACCACCCGATTCCGGAGCTGCTCGAGGTGCGCGGCGAGGTCTACCTGCGGCTCGAGGACTTCGAGGTGCTCAATGCCGCCATCGTCGCCGACGGCAAGCCGCCGTACGCGAACCCGCGCAACACCGCGGCCGGTTCGCTCCGGCAGAAGGACCCGGCGGTCACCGCCCGGCGCAGGCTGCGGATGATCTGCCACGGCTTCGGGCGGATCCGCGGATACGCGCCCGCCTCGCAGTCCGAGGCGTACGACGCGCTGGCCGCCTGGGGGCTGCCGGTCTCCCCGCACACCAGGCGGGTGCGCGGCATCGACGCGGTGATCGAGCGGGTCGCCTACTGGGGCGAGCACCGGCACGATATCGAGCACGAGCTGGACGGCCAGGTGATCAAGGTGGACGAAGTCGCGCTGCAGCGCAGGCTCGGCTCCACCTCGCGCGCGCCGCGCTGGGCCATCGCCTTCAAGTACCCGCCGGAGGAGGCGACGACCACGCTGCTCGACATCAAGGTGAATGTCGGGCGCACCGGGCGGGTGACGCCGTTCGCGGTGATGGCGCCGGTGTCGGTCGCGGGGTCGACGGTCTCCATGGCGACGCTGCACAATGCCGCCGAGGTGGTGCGGAAGGGGGTGCTCATCGGCGACACCGTCACCATCCGCAAGGCAGGTGACGTGATTCCCGAGGTACTGGGTCCGGTGGTTGACGCGCGGCCCGCGGACGCCCGCGCCTTCGAGATGCCGACGCACTGTCCGGAGTGCGGCACGCCGCTGGCTCCGGAGCGGGAGGGCGACGCCGACATCCGCTGCCCGAACACCCGCTCCTGCCCGGCCCAGCTGCGCGAGCGGGTGTTCCACGTGGCCGGGCGCGGCGCCTTCGACATCGAGGCGCTCGGCTACGAGGCCGCCATCGAGCTGTTGCGCTCCGGCGCCATCACCGACGAGGGTGACCTCTTCGACCTGGACGAGCGGCGGCTGCTCGGCACCGCGCTCTTCGTGAACAAGAACGGTAGCCTCTCGGCGAACGGCAGGCGGCTGCTGGCGAACCTGGACGCGGCCAAGGACCGGCCGCTCTGGCGGGTGCTGGTCGCGCTCTCCATCCGGCACGTCGGGCCCACCGCGGCGCGGGCGCTGGCCGCCGAGTTCGGCGAGATGGCGCGGATCGAGGCCGCGACGCTCGAGCAGCTCGCCGCCGCCGACGGCGTCGGCCCGACCATCGCGGCGGCGGTGGCCGAGTGGTTCACCGTGGACTGGCACTGCGCGATCGTCGAGAAGTGGCGCGCCGCCGGGGTCAGGATGGCGGACGAGCGGGATGCCGGGATCGAGCGGAACCTGACCGGGCTGTCGATCGTGGTCACCGGCTCGCTCGCCGGTTTCTCCCGGGACGAGGCCAGGGAGGCGATCCTGGCGCGCGGCGGCAAGGCGGCGGGGTCGGTGTCGAAGAAGACGGCGTTCGTCGTGGTCGGCGAGGCGCCGGGGAGCAAGGCCGCGAAGGCCGAGGAGCTCGGGGTGCCGATCCTGGACGAGGCGGGGTTCCGCACCCTGCTCGCGGAAGGGCCGGACGCGGTCCGCCCCGCCGAGGCGGAGGAGCCGCTCAGCGCACCGTGACGACGGCGCCGGTGGTGCCCTTCGGGTCGAACTTGGCGCAGTGGTTGTTGCTCAGCTCCACGGTGCGGCGCAGCTTCTTCCGCTCGCTCTGCACCTCGACGACGACATTCGAGCCGCTGTTCGAGCAGACCTTCACCACGGCGGGGCTCAGGCCGTAGGTGACGCTGCCGGACTGGCAGGTGTAGGTGGTGTCGTGGAAGAAGATGCGGGCGTTGCCCTCCCCGCACTCGAAATCGGCCGCGGCCTCCGGAGCGGCGAGCACCAGCCCGAGCGCGACGGCGGCGACCGCGCAGCCACCACCGGCGGCGAGCCGCACCGGGAGCGAGGCGGGCTGCGGCTCGGCCACGGCGGTGACGGCAGTGTGCTGGTTCATGGGCGACCACCTGTTCGCAACGGTCGGGCAGGGCGGGCCACGGGCGCGGCATCGGCGTGGATGCGCACCGGCCGTGGCAGCAGGGATGCTACCCCGCCCGGCTCCCGCCCGCCGGGTGCAGGCTGCGACGATAGCCGGATGCTGCGCAGTTTCCGGGTGACGAACCACAGGTCGCTGGCCGATCCGCAGGAGCTGCGGCCCGCCCGCGGCAGCGGCTCGGTCGCGGTGCCGGTCACCAGGATCACCGGGGCGCCCGCCGCCGGGAAGTCGAACCTGCTGGACGCGCTGGACCGCATGCGGGACGCGGTGCTGCACTCGGTGACCGGCTGGGACCCCTACGCCGGGCCGCCGCGCACCCCGCACCCGAGCTTCCCGGAGCGGCCCACCGAGTTCGTCGCCGGCTTCGTCGCCGAGGGCGTGCCGTACAGCTACGGCTTCCGGCTCACCGACGCCGACGTCGCGGCCGAGTGGCTGCACACGCACCCGCGCGGGCGGAAGCGGATCGTCTTCGAGCGCGCGGGCGAGCAGGTGCGGATCGGGCCGACCTTCGAGGCGGCGCGGTTCGGGCTCGGCGCGGTGGTGCCGCTGGTCCGGCCGAACGCGCTGCTGCTCGCGCTGGCCGGGCAGCTGGACGCCGAGGCGCTGGTGCCCGCCTACCGCTGGTTCGCCGCGCTGCTCGAGGTGCAGCGCGGCCCGCTCGACCCGGACGCGGTCGCGCTGCGGCTCGGCGGCTACCTCTCCCGGTCCCCGCGCGGCGCGCTCCGGCTGCTGGAGCTGACCGGGGAGGCCGGGCTCGGCATCACCGACCTGCTGCTCCCCGAGCCGGACCCGCGCTACGCCGACTACCTCGCCGAACTCGACCGCGACCTGGCGGGCGGCGCCGAGCAGCTCGAGCTGTGCGCCACCCGCCCCGGCCACGCCGAGCTGCTGCTCCGGCAGCACGGGCTCACCGAGACCGCGCTGGCCAGGGAGCTCACCGCGCTGCGCGGGGCGCGGGACGCGCTCTTCGCCCGGATGGCGGCGCGCTCCGGCCCCGGTGTCCGGCTCGCGCACGCCGGGATCGCGACCCCGTTCGAGCTCGCCGACGAGCCCGCCTCGGTGCTGGCGCTGCTGCGGCTGCTCCCCGCCGTGCTCGACGCGCTCGACACCGGCCGGGTGCTCGCCGTCGACGACCTCGACGCGGCGCTCCCCGCCGCCACCGCCCAGCGCCTGATCGGGCTCTTCCGTGCCCCGGAGACCAATTCCCGTGGTGCCCAGTTGATCTTCACCGGCCGGGAGCCGCTCGCGGGCGGTGGCGGCTGGACCGTCCGCCGCACCGAACACGGCACCAGCGAGCTCGCTGCCGACTGAACGCCCGGAATGCCCGGTACGGTGGGGGCGTGCTGGAGTTCGCGATGCTGCTGATCATGGCGTCCACCCTGATCGCGCTGGTGGTGCTGTACCGGCGCGGGCGCAAGGGCATGCCCGTCGCCGAGCCGGAGCACGGCTCGCTGTACATCACGGGGGTGAGCCCGCGACCGGAGGCCTTCGGCGAGCAGTTCGTCACGGTGACGGGGAATCTCACCGGCCCCGGCGTGGCGGCGACGCAGGTTTACCAGCGGCTGGTCTGGGATGGCGACCACTGGCCCGCCATCGGCGACACGCTGCCGGTGATCTACCCGGCCGGTAAACCGGACCGCTGGCAGATCGTCCGGCCGGGCTAGAACCCGCCCGGCCTGCCCCCGAGACAGGGCCTAGAGCACCCCGGCGACGATCCCGGCCAGGTAGCCGAGCCTGGCCACCTCGGAGGGGCGGAAGTCGGGGCCGCCGGGGCGGCCGAGCAGCAGCGCGCGGCCGTGGTGGCCGAGCGGCGCGGCGGCCAGCTTGGTGTCCATGTCGCGCCAGATCTCCGGCACCCACTCGGATTCCGGGTCGAGCACGATCGGCTTGTCCAGCGGCAGCCACGGCGCCGAGCCGGCCTGGGTCTGCGGCGCGCTCTGGCTGCCGACCACCCGGTACGCGCCCTGCAGCCCGGTGTCGATGATGGTGCTCCAGCCGACCCGCAGCACCCGGGGGACGCCGTCCACGAGCACCTGCAGCCGGTCGTCGCGGGCATTGGCGACCTGGTCGATGAGCTCGAGCTCGCGGTGCGTGTCGAGCAGGCCGGAGTAGGGGCGGATCGAGTCAACGATGACGTCGCCGATCGATTCGGCGGCGGTGATCAGGGTGTCCGGGAGCGCATTGGGCGGAACGTCGACCACGAGGTCGTCGACGGCGAACCCGGCACCGCGCTCGACCACGTCCAGCGAGATGATGTCGGCCCCGACCGATCCCAATGCCAGCGCGAGTGCACCGAGGCTTCCCGGGCGATCCGGAAGTTGCACGCGGAGCAGGTAAGACACGCGCGTTCCTTTCCTTGGTAGCCGAGGCTCTGGACGGATACCCGGGTCACGCAATACTTACACCCGGAAGGCGCGGTTATCGACCCGAACTCGGCGCAGTGACGTACGCCACAGTCGATTTCGCGCGGGTGCCCCCTGGCAGCCGGGGCGGCGCAGCCTGCGGAACCGTGCGGACTAGGCTGGACGGGTCTTCTCGCCCCCGGTGCAGGTTGCCGGGGACGACCTGCTCGAACCCACCATCACCGACGCCGAAAGGGGTCCCGCGGTGCCCGCCATCTCCCGCGACGAGGTCGCACACCTCGCCCGGTTGTCCCGGCTCGCGCTGTCCGACGACGAACTGGATCAGTTCGCCGGACAGCTGGACTCGATCCTGAGCCACGTGCGGACCATCTCCGAGGTGGCCGCCGCGGACGTCCCGGCCACCGCGACGCCGAACCCGGTCGCCAATGTCACCCGGTTGGACGAGGTGCGGCCGAGCCTCACCCCGGAGCAGGCGCTCTCCGGCGCGCCCGCCGCCGAGGAGCAGCGCTTCCTGGTCCCGCAGATCCTGGGGGAGAGCGAATGAGCGACCCCACGCAGCTCTCCGCCGCCGAGCTCGCCGCGAAGATCCACGCCCGCGAGGTCTCCTCCGAGGAGGTCACCCGCGCGCACCTGGACCGGATCGCCGCGGTGGACGGCGAGTACAACGCCTTCCTGCACGTCGCGCGGGACGAGGCGCTGGCCGCCGCCCGCGTAGTCGACGCGAGCCTGGCCGCGGGCGAGGCGCCTGCCTCGCCGCTGGCCGGAGTTCCGTTGGCGCTCAAGGACGTCTTCACCACCACCGACATGCCGACCACCTGCGCCTCGAAGATCCTCGAGGGCTGGATGTCGCCGTACGACGCCACGGTGACGGCGAAGCTGCGCGCCGCGGGCATTCCGATCCTGGGCAAGACCAACATGGACGAGTTCGCCATGGGCTCCTCCACCGAGAACTCGGCCTACGGCCCGACCCGGAATCCCTGGGACACCAGCCGGATTCCCGGCGGCTCCGGCGGCGGCTCGGCCGCGGCGCTCGCCTCCTACCAGGCGCCGCTCGCCATCGGCACCGACACCGGCGGCTCGATCAGGCAGCCCGCCGCGGTCACCGCCACCGTCGGCACCAAGCCGACCTACGGCACCGTCTCCCGGTACGGCCTCGTCGCCTGCGCCTCCTCGCTGGACCAGGGCGGGCCGTGCGGGCGCACCGTGCTCGACACCGCGCTGCTGCACGAGGTGATCGCCGGGCACGACCCGCGCGACTCCACCTCGCGCGACGTGCCGGTCCCGGCCGTGGTCGCCGCCGCCCGCGAGGGCGCGCGCGCCGATCTCGCCGGGGTGAAGGTCGGCGTGGTGCGCGAGCTGCACTCGGACAGCTACCAGCCCGGCGTGCTCGCCTCCTTCGACGCCGCGGTCGCGGTGCTGAAGGAGCTCGGCGCCGAGGTGGTCGAGGTGTCCTGCCCGAACTTCGAGTACGGGCTGCCCTCCTACTACCTGGTCATGCCGTCCGAGGTCTCGTCCAACCTGGCCCGCTTCGACGCCATGCGGTACGGGCTGCGCGCCGGGGACGACGGCAAGCACAGCGCCGACCAGGTGATGGCGCTGACCAGGGCGGCCGGGTTCGGCCCCGAGGTCAAGCGGCGCATCATGCTCGGCACCTACGCGCTCTCCGCCGGGTACTACGACGCCTACTACGGCCAGGCGCTCAAGGTGCGCACGCTGATCGCCCGCGACTTCGACCGCGCCTACGAGCAGGTCGACGTGCTGGTCTCGCCGACCAGCCCGTTCACCCCGTGGAAGCTGGGCGAGAAGGTGGACGACCCGCTCGCCATGTACCTCTCCGACCTCTGCACCCTGCCCACCAACCTGGCCGGGCACCCGGCCATGTCGGTGCCGTCCGGGCTCAGCGCGGACGACGGGATGCCGGTGGGGTTGCAGATCATGGCGCCCGCGTTCGCCGACGACCGGCTGTACCGGGTGGGGGCGGCGTACGAGGCGGCTCGGGGGCCGATCGCCTGATCCGCTCGGTCACGGGCGTTCGTAGCGAACGTAGAGCGGCGAGGCCAGCACCACCGGGAAGGGCAGCCCCGGTGGTCGCAACACTGCGGTGACCCTGGCGTGGCCCGCGAGGTAGGGCGCGGTGTCCCTGAACTCGTTGCCGCACGCCACCTCGCGGAAGTACGTCGTCAGATCACGGTGCGGTTCGGTGCCGTCGGCGACCCGGTCGAGCAGTCGCCGGAGCGTCCGCTCGGCTCCGGCGCGGTGCGCCGCGGTCAGGGTCTCGAGCAGATTGATGCCGCCGGTCGCCAGGGAGTAGCCGCCCGGCCTGCCGTGCTCGGCCGCCGCGGCGGCGGCGAACTGCAGGTGTTTCCCGGAGCCGTGCAGCAAGATCCGCGGCGTCGCGACGGTCAGCGGCTGCGCCTCACAGAACAGCACGCCGCCCGCGGCGGGATCGGCCTCGACGTGGGCGAGGCCGATCCAGCCCTCGAACATCACCCACTCGCCCGGGTAGACGTCGGGCTCGGTGTAGTAGCGTCCCCGTTCCTCCAGGTGCTTCACGAGCTTCTCCAGCTTCCGCTGGTCGCCGCCGACCACGGCGGGCTCCACCTCGAGCGCGGCCTCGACCGGGCTCACCTTCAGCCCGGCGTTCACCTTCGTGGCGCGCAACCGTTCCCACCAGTGCGATTTCGGCGCCATGAATTGCCGAACCTTGTCGCTGGAGCAGTAGGCGAACTCGTTGTACACGGAGACTCCGTTCATCGGGTGAGGGAGGACATGGACCAGCCGTCGCCGAAGCGTTCGGTGGCGAGCTCGATGCGGCCGTCGACGAGCGCCGCGACCTGGATGCGCCACGCGGCGCCGACCGTCAGCGCCACCCGGTGGCACGGTTCACCGGAGAGCCGGTGCCACTCGGGGACCCTCTTCGTGGCCACATCCGTGACCCAGAGCCCGTCCGGCCCGGCCGCGGCGACGACGGTGGAGCCGCGCAGGCCGATGCAGGCGATCTGCTCGAATCGGGTGGGCGCGGCGATGGGGTCGATGGACATCCACCGCCCGTAGCGCCGCTCGAACACCGTGAGCTCGGAGGTTCGACCCATCGCGTAGCACACCGGTTCTCCCCACCGGTTGGAGCAGATCGCGGCGGTGCGGACGTTCGCAAGGTGCAGCCGGTCGGAGTCGTCTCCGGTCAGGATCACAAGCTCGTCGGCCGGATCGGCGGCCGCGATCACCAGTCCGCCCGCGTGGTCGATCGCGGCATCGAACACCCGCCGGGCGTAGGGTCCGCCGTCCCGGCGAACGGGGGCGTCGGCGCCGGTCACCTCGATCGTCGACAACTGGTCCGAGACCGGGTCGACCACCGCCGCGGTGACCGTGCCTTCGGGACCGCGCAGAGCGACCAGCCCGGCGCCCGCCACCGCGCGGCCCGCTTCCCGCCACGAGGTTCCGCTCCGGAACCAGAGCGACTCGTTCTGCGCGATGACGAAATCGACCGCGCGGCCTCCGCCGTCCGTCGCCGACCGGATCACGACCGGTGCCTGCGGTGCCTCGGTATCGGTGACGAAGACGCGTGGCCTGCCCGAGCCGAGTCGGAGCCTGGTCACGCCGAGGCCGGTCAGCGTGGTGACCGTGGTGGTGTGGAACCCGTCGACGGTGACGTCCAGCTCCCGGTGGTGGTCGTCGCTGTGTCTGCGGCCGTCGAACTCGGCGAGCGCCGCTGCCCAGTCGCGCAGCGAGGTGGGGCGGTCCGCCGGAGATTCGGCGAGCGGCAGTACCACGTGCCTGGCCAGATCGGCGGGGAAGCCGTCCCGGACCAGCCGGTCGTAACAGTCGGTGGCCGCGGCGTGTTCGCTCGGACGCACCCCGGTGAGCAGGAAGGAGATCACGCCGCCGTAGGAGTACCGGTCGGAGGCCAGGGTTCCGCAGCCGTTCCTGGCCTCCGGCGCCGTGTATCCGGAGTTGTTGACCACGGTGACCGAACCGCTCCGGGTCGGCACCGTGAAGGTGAAATCGATCAGGAACAGCCGGGTGCCGTCCCTCGAGATCATGACATTGGCCGGGGAGATGTCGCGGTGCACCAGCTGCACCTCGCTCCCGGCGATCCCGTCGACGATGCGCGCGAGTTGTTCGGCGACCCAGCAGACCTGTTCGAACGAGCGCTGCGTGGTGAGCCAGCGGGTGAGATCGACGCCATCGATCCAGCGCGAGACGACGTACAGGGTGCGGCCCGTGCCCGGTTCTCCGTGCGGATGCGGACGCGGGCCCGGGAAGACATCGATGGCTCCCTCGACGCCGGGGACCTCCTGTCGCACCTGGACGGTGGCGTTCAACGCATCCCGCGACCGCCGGTACCAGCGCTCCATGGCGTTGTCCGGAGTCTCATTGTGCCCGGGCACGAAATTGTGCGCGTGCAGGATCTTCACGGCCCAGCGATATCTGCCGCCGTTTCGCTGGGGAGAGGTAGCCTGCCACAGCGTGCCCTCGCCGCCGCTCGACACCAGCTCTTCGAGCCGGTACTCGTCCGGATTCTCGGCACGGCCGATGCGATAGCCCGGTTCGATATCGAGATCCGAACGGACCTGCTGCTCAGTCACGGTAGGTCCATGCGGATCGTCGGGAATCCGGTGCCGGCGGAGCGGGCGTCGAACAAGGAGCCGTCGCCGACATCTCAGTGTGCAATGCACCGAGCAGTAACTGCAGGCGCTCCATGATCAGCACCTGAATTTGAGCGGGTGTGCCGACAGCACTGCCAACGAGTTGCCCGATCGCGGCGTGATCGGCTCCGGCCCGCGCCAGCTGCTCGAGGAACTCGGTGAGCCGGGAGAATACCTGCTCAGACCGTGTGCATCTGAACCCATCGGTCACATTCACCACAAATATTTTCGGATCCGTGATCGGCGTCCCGAACTCACGTCCCAGCAGCACGAGCAGGTGATCGTCCGGCCAAACCTGCTGACCAAACACTCGTTCACTTTCAATATTGCATTTCAGCACGGAATCCATGAGCAGGTCGCGTACTTGGGTCCGGCGCCTGTCCCATTCGACGCCGCTGTTGCTCAGCCCCTGAAGCGCAGTGACGGTTCGCTCGTGTAGCGGCCCCGGTGCGGGTGGTGTGCCGAGTCGATCCTGGATCCGGTGTGTCATACCAGCGCCGATACCGATGAAGTAGCGTTCCAGCACGTCCAGCCCACCGACGGTCGCCGGATCGCCTCCTCCCACCTTGACGAGTTCCGCGAGCAGTGCGTGATCGGGGACGATGCTGTCGTTCGGCTGATACCCCCGGCGGCGGAACATCTCTGCTGTGCTGATGCCGATAGCGTGCAGCCGAATGTCGAGGCTTTGGTGCAGATGCGCTACCAGGCCGATCGGCTCATCGACGGTGACGACCATCTCGCCGGTGGCGTCCTCGCCCTGCGGAGACCAGTTCGCGCCATCGCTGACGAGCACGATCAGCTTCTCGTTGCCCGGCCGTCCGTGCTCGCAAAGAAGGTTTGCCGCCTCGTGCACCGCATTGCCGATGTTGGTCGCGCCACTCGCCCGGAGCAGCGCGACCGCCTGTCGAAATTCGGTTACCACCTCCTCGGACGAACTGCCGTCCACCTGGGCCATACCGCCGCCACGGGGAAATTTGTGCCGCACCGCTTCGTTGAACTCGATGATCGCGAGCCGGGAAATTCGGCCCGAAACCTGCAGCCGGATCTCGAGGAGTTCGGTCAGCGCCTGCTTGAGGGCATCCAAACGGGTGCACCACTGCTGTCGGGCCCTCAGCCCCTCCCGGTCTGCGGGAATGTCGTCAACGGTCATCGAGGTACTCACATCGGCGAGCACGACGATATCGACCCCGGCGCGCACAGACGAGGCATGGAGCTCGATCTTGGTATCCGGTGTCAGCCGGGCCAAACCGGCCGGCGCCCCGTTGAGTTCGATCTCCCGCACCGGGTACGGCACGGTGGTGACCGGCACGGTGAATCCGGCTCCGTCCGGCGGAACCCACAGCAGGGTGCCCGCCAGGTGCGCGGCTGCGATGTCCCGCGCCGCGTCGCCTGGATCGAGTTCGGTCGGCAGTTCCAGGACGATGCGCCGCACGTCGGCAGGCCGGGCCGGGTCGAACCGCCAGCCCAGGGTGGCGGCATCCCGCTCGATCTCCCACGAGGCCGCGAGATCGTCGGTAATCGCGACGTGATTCGCCGGGACCTGGGGTAGCTCGACCGCGGTCACGGCAGCCTGGAGCAACTCGGCGTCCGCCGACACCTGGAGCAGGCCGGGGCCGCTTCCGCAGCCCTCCGGCACTCCGATGCGGTGCCCGGTGAGCGGGCCGCTCGCGGGCACGACCGCCAGCCGGTGCGTGGACGAGTTGATGGTCATCGGCGCCGATCTCCTTCGAACCGAACGTCGACCCCGAGCTGCTCGCTGTAGAAGCGGATGCCACGCCCCTGCGCTCCGATGAACAGGCCGCGGTACTGCTCGGGAAGGTGGATGAACAGAATGCCGCGCCGCGACCGCCCGCGGTGGTCGGCCGGCGGGTTGTAGTCGGCCATGGTGAGCGCGGCTGCGATCTCGGCGCCACCCCGGGGTACCTGGCCGACCACGAGTTCGCGCAGCCGCCCCACGAGGCGTTCGCCCTGCTCGTTCCCCCGGGTGATCACTCCGAGCTGGTTGTCCCAGTCCGCTCGGGCCCGCCCGAGCGCGGACGCGAACCGCTTGTGGCCGCGGAGGCCGTCGCTCTGGCTGCAGAGCACTCGGTGCAAGCGGGTGAAATCGCTCACGAACTCCGGCCGATAGCGGCGCAGGGTGTGCCCGAAGCCGCGCAGGCTCGGCATGCGCTCACGATTTCGGCGGGCTGCCGTTCCGACGATGATTCTGGCCACGATCTCCTCGCCGGAGAGGCCGTTGATCCGGCTGTGCGGCCCACACTGCGCCAACCCCATGCGCTCCCCGCCGTACACCTGCCAGCGCAACGCGTGTCGCGTGCACATCCGGGTGTCGCACTGCCGGTATTCGGCGGAGAAGTGTTCACACCGGACGGTTCCGATGTGGGTGCAGCCCGTCGACGAGCACTGCGGGAAGGCGATCTCGAAGCACGAGGGGCAGTAGTTGATGTCGGGGTCGCGGGGGTGCTGCCTGCGGTGGTTCGCACACCACGCTCTGTGGTGCCTGCAGTTCGTCCCGGCGCACCGGAAAACCGCGGGAGCCGAGCATTGTTCGCAGTGCGGCCGATGGTCCTGGCAGGACGGGGTCAGCGCGCCGTCGAGGATGACCACATGCTGGTCGCAGACCCGGTTGTCGGTGCCCTCCGCGGGGCAGGCCGCGCACACGAACGGGGCGTAGCGGGCCGCGCTGTTCGCCGCGCAGTGTTTGCAGCGGTAGCGCAGCGTCGGAGATTCCCGGATAGCCACCACGGAGAAGGCGGTATTCCGGTCGATCGTCAGTACCGCGGCGGGAACCCGCACGATCTCGAGCCGGATCGTCCCATCCGGGCCGTCGAAGGAGTGCACGCGCCGATCGCGAAGATCCCGGCCGTGCAGCGCGGGCTCCAAGGCTTCCCACAGCCCTGCGAAGCCGGTCGCGGAATCGTGTTTGGTGCGCGTCTCCCGGAGATCGAGCACCAGCTCCACCGCGTCCGTCACGATCCGTTCGCCCTTCGGTCCGCCTGCTGGGGCCTGGCGCCGCCGCGGCGTTGGTCGCCGAAATTTCGATCGGGTCTGCCCGTGTGCTTGCGTCCGCCGGAGCTGCTCGACCCGGTCGACCTCCTGCCCCCCGACTGCAACAACCGGGCCTGTCGAATCCGGTCCTGCCACGCGCCGAGCGTGATCGCGGCGGGGTTCGGCGCCACCGTGTGCACCCAGCTCAGCAACGGCCCTCCGGGAGCGGGATCGGTCAACCCGGCCAGCACGCGATCGGTGAGTTCCCGGTCGCCGCCCATGGCCCAGCGCGCCAGCAGGTCGGATTCCGAGTTCCGGCGCTCGACGCCGAGGCCGGGCAGTTCGAGCGGCAGCAGCACCGGTGCCAGCTCGGTGGCGTCGACATCCAGGTTGCGCAGCTCCACCGCCAGCGCGCGCAGCGTGCTCCGCGCGACGATGCGGGCGGGCCGGAGCGCGACGCCCGCTCCTTCCGCCTGCCGGTGACCGCCGTGCGGTGAGCGGTCGTTCCTGGTGCGGGGCGCGGAACGCTTGTCGTCCGTCGCGAGCTGCGCGCGCAAGCCGTCCGCGACTGCTCTGGCGCGGTTGTCCTCGAGCATCCGCTGCGGCACGTTCCCGATCCGGCGGCCGTCGCGCACCATGCGTCGGGCCTGCATGGCGGACGCGGCGAGCAGCAGCGCCTGAGCACGGAGCCCGGCGAGGGTGGCCGCGCTGTCGAGGCAGCGGACCACCACCGTCATACTGCCGTCGGGTGCGGTGCCCGGGTGAATGTCCATCCGGTCCAGCAGCGCGACCCCGTCGCGCCTGCGCAGCTCGGCCTTGACCCGCTCCAGGTGGGCCGGTGTGGTGGAGGCGAGGAATCGGGTGGCCAGGTGCGAGCCCGAACCGGCCAGCCAGCGGGAACCGACTCGATCGCGCGGTGCGCCCGCGACGGTCCGGCCACGACCGAACAGTGTGATGAGCGTCGGCACCTGCGTTCGCAGCAGGTTGCACAGCACCTCCTGCTCGACGGAGGAGAGCACTTCGAGCACGTGGGTGTCGCCCGCCAAGGGTGCGCGATGCTGGGTGGTCCCCAACCCCGGCGGAAGTACGTACCCTCCTCGCCGCCGGGCGATCTCGGAGATCCGGTCGAAGGTGGCGGCCATGGCCGCGAAGGTGTCGCTCCTGGTCGCGGCCGTGCCGAGCCACGTAAGGGGGACCTGAACCGCGAACAGCCCCGGCGATTCCGGTACCGGCGCGACCACCGGAGCCGGGATGACACGGAAATCCCTGCCCAGTTGTCCGGGATCGGCGCCGGGAACGGCGAAGGTCTTGCTGAACCCCTGTCGCGCTGCCCCGTTCCGGGTCATAGTCGCCAGCATGGGGTCGATGGTCATTCACGTCCGGTGCGGTCGCACCGGGAAACTGGAAAAACGATCGAAACTAAGACACGGCTATCACTGTCCGTGCAGGGATTCCGCGCGGGTCTTGATGCCGTCGGTCATGCCGGTGAAGCCGCGGCGCAGGTCGGCGCCGAGCAGCGCCTCGACCACCGGGTGCAGCCAGCCGTCGAGCTGGAAGTGCGAAGCGTAGCGGGTGCGGTTCGCGTCCAGCGCGGTGACGGTGTGCGAGCGCAGGCTGTGCAGGGTGCCGAGCGGGACCGGCTTCATCCGGTAGCTGAGCGTGCTGCCCGGGGTGTGCTCGACGATCCACTCGCGCTGCCTGCGCGGTTTCGCTCCGCGCAGGCGGACGTGCATGTCGATGGGGTCGCCGGGCTCCAGGGTGCTGCGGCACTCCGGGACGAAGGGGTTCCACTCGCCGTAGCGGGGCAGGTCGGTGACGACGTCCCAGACCAGATCGGCGGGGGCGTCGATCTCGACGACGTGATCGAGGACGAAGGCCATGCGGCGAAACTAGAACAAGTTTCACTTCGGGGCAAGGTGGGTGGGGCAGCCGCCGAGTGCGGTGCCCTGGTCGGCGCCGTAGCGGTGGCCGTGGCCCGCGGGGGCGTCCAGTGCACCGAGCAGGTCGGCGCCGGTCTGCAGGAAGGTGAGGAGCGGCTGCCACGCCGGAACGGGGGCGTCCGGGCGGGTGGCGGAGAGGTCGGGGGCGTGCCAGAGCAGGCGGGGGGACCAGTGCACGACCGGGTCGGAGCGGTTGGCGAGCACCGTGGCGCCCGCGCGGTGCACCGCGCCTGCGGGCGGGCCCGCCCAGAGGACGGCGCAGGTGCGGCGTTGCTGGTCGGCGGGGTCGGCGAAGACGGCGCTGCCCGCCCAGGCGCCGAGGCTCTGGCCGTACATGTACAGCCGGGGTGGGTCGGGGAGCGTTGCCAGGCGGTGTTCGAGCGCGGTGAACAGGGCGCGGGCGGAGTCGGCGGCGCGGTCGCGGTCGGTGACGAAGGTGACCCAGCTCGGGGCGGCGGAGTACTGCACGGCCACCACGGCCACATTGCCCGCGAAGCGGGTCTCCAGGCCGCGCGTCGCGGCCGCGTCGAGCCAGCCGGAGCCGGTGGGGACGGCCAGGACGAGGTGGTCCCTGGCCAGGCCGCCGGTGCGCTCCAGTTCGCGGAGGGCGAGGGCGACGCGGTCGTCGAGGGTGGGGGCGGAATTCAGGCCGACGTAGACCCGGACCGCGTCGGTGCGGCCGTCGGCGACGAAGCGGCGGCCCTGGGTGCCGAGGGAGTCCCAGGGGACGGTGGAGTGCGCGGAGCCCGAACGGGTGTACGGGAGTGCGGAGTTCGGTGTCGCGAGCGCCTGGGCGCCGAAGGGGTGCGGGATGGTGGCGAGGACGCCGAGCACGAGTGCGCCCGCGGCGGTGCGGCGCGGAGCCCGGCGAATCACGCGGAGCAGCAGGATCGGGGCGGCGAGGAATGCCGTGCTGAGCAGGGCCCACAGCGCCCAGTGGGCGGGGGTGAGCTGGGGGGTGTGCATGGCGCTGCGCAGGGTGTGCTGCCAGGAGGCGGCGGCCGCGCAGCCGACGAGGACCGCGCCCGCGGTGAGCGCGAGGACCGGGCCGCGGTCGGCGAGTTCCCCGGCCGGTCGGCGAGGATGCGGGCCGGATCGTCTGCCGAACTGGCGCAGGATTGCCCCGGTGGCGGACGTGCCCGCGAGGGCGATGGCGACCAGCAGGGCGGTCAGGAGTGCCTGCGTGAGCGGGCTGCGCGGCAGTAGCCCCGGCGCGAGCGACGCGACGATCGCGAAGCCGGCCGCGAGTGTGCTCGGCACGCGCGGCAGGACTTCTGCGCGAGCGGAGAATGCCGTGGTCGTGGTTGCGGGGCGCTGCGCATATCCGACGCTCACCGCTGCGCCGCCCCGTCGAGCCGTGCCGTGTCGTCCGGTCGCACGCTGTCGGGTCTTGCGGTGCCAGGCTGTGCGGTGCCAGGCCGTGCGGCTTCCGCGTGCGCGGGAACGTCCGCCCGCGCGGGGGCGTCCGGGGGTGCGAGCGCGGGCACGCCACGCCCCCTTCCGCGCCGGGAGAAGCGGAGCGCGACCGCGCCGGTGGCGAGGACGCCCGCACCGGCGAGCATGCCCGCGTTGTTCCCCTCCGGATCCGGGACCGTCACCTCCTCGACCACCGGAACCCCGTAGTCCTGCCGATGCGAGTTCGCGGTGACCGCGGCGCTCGCGACGTCCGCCATGAAATGGCAGCGCGTGCGGGAGAACTCGTCCGCGCGCACCTCGCACGCCCGGTGCATGTGCCCGGCGAGCGCGGCGTCCAGGTCGCGGCGCGCCCACGGGCCGAGCGCGGCGCCGCGCGCGTCGGCGAAGCGGAGCAGGTCGTAGCCGAGATCGTGGCCCTTGCACGGGAGTTCGAACTCGACCGGAAGGGTGACGGGGGAGGAGCAGCCGCCGTCGGGGCGCACGACGAGCCCGTCCAGCAGCTCGGGGTGGTAGCCGAACTGCTCCGCGAACCCCTGCGGCACGGCCACGCCGATGTCGTCGGTGCTCAGCGCGAGCACCGCGGCCGCGACGCCCGCGTCCTCGGCGGGCGCGCTCGCCGCCGACTCACCGGCGGTCAGGGCCAGCGCGGGGGCGACGACGAGGGCGAGCACCGCCCCGGTGGCGGCGACCGCCACCGGCCCGCGGTGCGGTGCGCTGCGCTTCCATCTGCTCATGGCGGTCGACGCTAGGGCGGCCGGTGCCGCGGTCACCTCCCGCTCGGGTCGCCTTCGGCGCCGGTTCCGGCGGGGGAGCGGGTCGGGGGGCCCGTACCCGGGTAGGGGGTCCGCTTCATCCGCCGGGGTGAGGACAGTGCACGCCCGAGTTCCTACTGTCGAGGTCATGAGGGAAATCAGGGTAACCGTGCACCGGTGCGCACCGTGAAACGCCGACTGCGGAGCATGCCCGCGCGGTTCTGGGTCGACGTCTGCACGCTGATCGCGGTCGTCACCCTGTACTCGGTGGCCTGGCCGACGCTGCACGTCACGCACGTGGTGACGCCGCCGGTGCAGCCCTTCCTGGCCGCGCTCGCCGCCTTCCCGCTGCTGCTGGTGCGGGTGAACCCGGCGCTGGGCTGGGCGGTCTCGGCCGGGGCGGCGCTGCTCATCGCGGTCGCGGTGCCGCACCAGCCCGGCAACGACCTGCCGTTCCAGGTGGTGCAGCTGCTCTGCCTGATCGCGCTGCTCTTCGCGGTCGGGCTGCGGGCGCCGATCCCGCTGGTCGGTGTGGCCTGGCTGGCGACCTCGCTGCTGGTCGGCACCGCCATGCCGGGGGAGGGGGCGCTGCTCGGCTGGCCGCTCGGGTTCGCCGCGCTCATCCTCTTCGCGCTGCTGATCCGCTGGCTGGTGCTCTCCCGGCGGCAGCTGTCCGCCTTCGAGGAGGAGAACGAGCTGGAGCGGGCCCGGCGGGCCATCCTGGAGGAGAAGGCCAGGATCGCCCGCGACCTGCACGACGTGGTGGCGCACCACATGTCGCTGGTGGTGGTGCAGGCGCAGACCGCGCCGTACCGGGTCGAGGGGGTGAGCGCGGGGGCGCGCGCCGAGTTCGAATCGATCGGCGCCACCGCGCGCGAGGCGCTGAACGAGATCCGCGGCATGCTCGGCGTGCTGCGCAGCGACGGGCAGCTGCCCGAGCACGCACCGCAGCCCACCGCCGCCGAGCTGCCCGCGCTGCTGGACGCCACCCGGCGGGCAGGCGTTCCGCTCACCTGGACGGTCGAGGGCGAGCTGGCGGCGGTGCCGGAGACGGTCGGGCTGGCGCTGTACCGGATCGTGCAGGAGTCGCTGTCGAACGCGTCCAGGCACGCGGCCGGGGCCGAGGTGCAGGTGGCCGTGGTGTGCGGGGCCGAGTTGACGGTGTGGATCGGCAACGGGCCGGGGACGCCGGGGCCCGCCGGGAACGGCGGGCACGGGGTGGCCGGGATGCACGCCAGGGCGGTCTCCGTCGGCGGCGAGCTGGTGGCGGGGGTACGGCCCGGCGGCGGGTACGACGTGCGGGCGCGGCTGCCGCTCGCGGCGGGGGTGACGTTGACGCCCGCTGTCGCGGAACGGTGAGCTACGCGACCCCCGGAACCCGGGGCACGCACCCCGGGGCAATTAGGGTGGGCGCGTGGCAATAACGGTGCTGATCGCCGACGACCAAGCGATGGTGCGGCAGGGGTTCGGCGCCCTGCTCGCGGCCCAGCCGGACATCAGCGTGGTCGGCGACGCGGCGGACGGCAGGGCAGCGGTGGCCGAGGCCGCCCGCCTGCGCCCGGACGTGGTGCTGATGGACGTCAGGATGCCGGAGATGAACGGCCTCGACGCCGCCCGCGCGATCCTCGCCGCGGGCTTCGACCCGCCGGTCCGGGTGCTCATGCTGACCACCTTCGACATCGACGACTACGTCTACGAGGCGCTCGGCATCGGCGCCAGCGGCTTCCTGCTCAAGGACGCGCCCGCCGAGGAGCTGGTGCGCGCGGTCCGGGTGGTCGCCGATGGGCAGGCGCTGCTCGCCCCGACCGTCACCCGCAGGCTGATCGCCGACGTCACCCGCCGCCGGGCGGGCCGGGTCAAGCCCGCGCCGCACCTGGACCAGCTCACCCCGCGCGAACGCGAGGTGCTGGAGCTGGTCGCCCGCGGCATGTCCAACACCGAGATCGCCGAGGCGCTCTTCGTGGCCGAGCAGACCGTGAAAACCCATGTTTCCAAGATCTTCTCGAAGCTGAACCTGCGCGACCGGGCGCAGGCGGTCGTGCTCGCCTACGAGTCGGGGCTGGTCACCCCGGGCTGAGGCTCAGTGCGGGCAGGCGCCGCCCGGCAGCGTCCCGATGTTCCTGGCCAGCAGCTGGGCCATGGCGTCGAGCAGCGCGGTGGAGTCCTCGAAGCTGCCGGTGTCGGCGCTCGCCGCCATCGCCACCGCGACCCGCCCGGTGGTGGTGCCGATGGTGCCGAACTGGCGCACGGTGTACTCGCCGGTGTCGTCGTCCGGGCCCCAGCCGCCCTTGAACTGGGCGGTCGAGAAGCGGCCGAGCCCCCAGGACTGGTCGGGGGTGATCGACCCCATCAGCGCGGTCACCAGTTCGCTGTCGGGCAGGCAGGGCAGCTCGGCGGCGAATGTGGCCTGATCGGTCAGGCTCCACTCGGTGCTGCCGTAGGAGATGTCGTCCAGTTCGGGGTGCGTGACGGTGTCGCCGGTGGCGGACTGCCCGGCCTCGTCGAGCACCTCCTGGACCGCGATGCCCGCCTCGGTGTTGTCGCCGAGCGACTGCCACAGCTCCCACGCGGCGTCGTTGTCGGACACCGTGATCGCCGCCTCGGCGGCCGGGTAGGCGCCGTCCGGGTCGCGGCGCAGCGCGGCCAGCGCCAGCGGGACCTTGATGGTGGACCAGGCGATGCCCGAGGTCCAGTCGCCGAGCACCGTCATCCGGCCGCCGCCCACCGGCAGCACCGCGAGCCCGACCTCGCCCTCGAGGTCGTCCCGGAGCCGGGCGAACTCCGCTACCAGGGCGTTCGGGCGGTAGGTGATCCTGGCGCGCCAGTCGGGGGCGCCGGTCTGCGCGGCAACGGTGGCGGGCGCGGAGTCGGTGGTACCGGTGAAGAGCGCGCACGACGAGCTCACCAGCACGACGGTCACCAGCAGGGTGCGGAGCGACCAGCCCGCCCCGCGTCGCAGCCGCGCGGGCTTCCCGGACCGGCCGAAGCCACCGGCCCGCCACTTCGAGCTCACCACGCGCGTCCCTCCCCAGCACCACCGCGTCCGCGTGCGCGGGTCGTTCGCAGGTGGTGCACGACAAGCTGTTCGACGATCCGCCGGCCGCCACGGGAGGCACGGCCGACGATTCAGTTTCACCGATTCTCGCCCGAAACCGAAACTCCGTGGTGGCGGGGCTGCGGGTAGGCTCTCAGCCTGGGTGTCACCGGAAGGGGGCGTGTTGCTGGAGCGCGGTGAGGTGTTCGCGGGGTTCACCGTGGAGCGGCTGCTCGGCGCGGGCGGCATGGGCTCGGTGTACCTGGCGCGGCAGCCGAGGATGGACCGGCTGATCGCGCTCAAGCTGCTGAACCGGGAGCTGTTCACGCACACCGAGGTCAGGGCGCGTTTCGAGCGCGAGGCCGACCTGGTGGCGCAGCTCGACCACCCCTCGATCGTGGCGGTGTACGACCGCGGCACCGAGGACGGGCAGCTCTGGATCTCCATGCAGTACGTGGACGGGGTGGACGCGGGCACCGTCGACGTCACCGAGCTGCCGCCGGAGCGGGCGGTGCAGATCATCGAGGGCGTCGCGGCGGCGCTCGACTACGCGCACAGCATCGGCATCCTGCACCGGGACGTGAAGCCGGGGAACATCATGCTGGCCCGCTCCCAGGGGCAGGGGGAGCGGGTGTTCCTCACCGACTTCGGGATCGCCAGGCTGCGCGAGGACTCCACGCACCTGACCCAGGACGGGATGTTCACCGCCACCCTCGCCTACGCCTCGCCGGAGCAGATGACCGGCAACCCGCTCGACCACCGCACCGACCAGTACTCGCTGGCCTGCGCGCTGTACTGGCTGCTGCTCGGGGTCGGGCCGTTCGACTCGCCCAACCCGGCCGACATCATCCACGGGCACCTCAACATGGTCCCCGCGCCGATCGCGCCGCGGCGGCCGGGGATCTCGCCCGCCATGGACCTGGTGATCGCCAAGGCGATGGCGAAGCATCCGGCGCACCGGTACGGGAGTTGTGGTGAATTCGCCGCCGCGGCGCGGGCGGCGTTGAACGCGCCGGGGAGCGGGGGGATGCCCGCGGTCGCGCCCGCGTTCGGCGGGGTGGTGCCCGCCGCCGCGCCGGGCGGTGCGGTCGCGCCCGCCGGGCCGATGCCGCAGGCGCCGGGCGCGCCGATGCAGGCGCCCGGCGCGCTCGGGGCGGTGGCCCCCGCTCAGCTGCCGCCCGCGCCGCAGGGCGGCTCACCCAACTCGCCGGGTCCAGGGCAGGTCGGAGGAGCGGCACCGAACGCGGCGGCCCGGAGCGGCGGCGTGCCGCCCCACGGCCCGAGCGCGGGTCCGCCGCAGACCCCGCCCGGCCAGGGGCAGGGCGGGGCGCCACCGCCGAACGGACCTGGACCGGTTCAGCAGAACGCCGCCGGTCCGGCGCAGGGCGGTCCGCTACCGCCGAACGGCTCTGGCGGGGGTCCCGTCCCGCAGGCCCCGCCCGGCCAAGGGCAGGGCGTGGGGATGCCGCTGAACGGACCCGGGCCGGTTCAGCAGAACGCCGCCGGTCCGGGGCAGGGCGCAGGGATGTCGCCGAACGGGCCGGTTCATCCGGGGTCGCCCGGTCCGGGGCCGGGCGGGCGCCCGCCGAACGGGCCGCCGCCGGGGCGCGGGATGCGGCCGCCGCGGCGGGGCGGGGGGCGCAGGCTCATCGGCACCCTGCTCCTCGGCTGGCTCGCGGTCGTGGTGGTGGCGCTGCTGGTGCTGGTCGGCATCCTGTTCGTGGTGCTGCGCTCCGACGAAGGAGGCGAGGGCTCGGCCACCACCCAGGGCCGCGCCGCCGCCCCGCCGACCCCGACGACGCAGTCGGCGACGGCGGAGGCCGACCCGCTGGCCGCGAGCCGCCGCGCCTTCCCGATGCTGGTGCCGTTCGGCCGCGACGAGGTCGGCACCGGCTACCGCGGCACCGACTGCGTGCTGGTGACCCCGGACGAGGACCGGCTCCGCTTCGAGGAGATCGCGCTGAGCCAGGGCACCTGGGTCCGCGCCTGGCGCTGCGACCGCGACGAGGACGACCCCGGCTCGCTCAGCTACGTGGTGCTCCAGTTCCCGGCCCCGGCCGCCGCCCGCGCCGCGGTCGACGCGCTGCCCGCGCACACCAGGTCCGCCGAGCGCAAGGACGGCGCCCCCGCGGTGCTGCACCGCTGGATCCGCCCGGACCCGGCGGGCCCGTTCACCGAGGCGAAGGGCACCGCGCGGCTGATCGTGAGCTTCGGCGACGACCCGCAGCGCGCCGCCTTCCTGATCTCGGTCGCCAACCACGGCGACCCGAGCGGCACCGGCCCCGAGCCGTCCGCCCAGGCCGCGGTCGACGACTGGTGGGAGGCGGCCCGGCTGTAGCGGGTCAGTCCACGGCCAGCGCCTCCACCACCGGCATCCTCGCCGCGCGCAGCGCGGGCGGAATCGCGCCCAGCATGGCCAGCCCGAGCGCGATCGCCCCGTACAGCACCGGGATCGGCCCGGGCCGGTACACGATGTCGATGGTCATGGCGTGCCCCATGGCGAGCGTGGCCAGGTACTGCACCGCCGCCCCGACGGCGAGCCCGAGCACCGCGCCGACCACGCCGATCCCGGCCGCCTCGGCCAGCACCGAGCGCAGCAGGAACCGGCGCCCGGTGCCGATGGCCCGCAGCACCCCGAGCTCGCGGCGCCGCTCCAGCACCGAGAGCATGAGCGTGTTGAGCAGCGCCACCGTCGACACCAGGACGACGATCCACAGGATCATGGTGCTCAGCGCCGACCCCTGGCGCATGCTCGACGAGATCGCCGCCACCGAGTCGTCTCCCGAGGTCACGGACAGCTCCGGCGGCAGCGCCCGCTCGAGCTCCGCGCGCACCGCGGCCGGGTCGGCGCCGGGCGCGAGCTCGATCGCCAGGATGGTCTCACCGGGGCGCTGGTACCACTCGCGCATGCGCTCGAGGTCGAGCACGACCACCCCGGAGATGGCGGAGAAGTAGGGGATCACCTCCAGCACCGTCACCGTGCGGGCGCCGCTCGGCGTCGGCAGCGTGATCGGGTCGCCCTCGCCGACCCCGAGCGAGCGGGCGATGTCGCGCGAGACCACCACGCCCGCGCCCGCGGCGAGCCCGGGCACCACGTCCGGGCGCACCGCGCGCCAGTTCGGCGAGTCCGGGTCGTCGGCCGCATAGCCCTGCAGCATGATCCGGCCGCTGCCGAGCGTGGCGAAGGCCATCTGCCCCGGCCGCACCCGCGCCACCCCCGGCAGCTCCGCCACCTCGTCGCGCAGTGCGGGGGGAAGCAGCGGGCCGGTGGGGAACTGCTCCAGCGAGGCCGGGCTGACGTAGAAGTCGTTCTCCGCGAGCTGGTCGAAGGTGGTGGTCGCCGAGTCGATCATGTTCTGCCCGGCGCCGCCGACCGCCACCGTCGCCGCCACGCCGATCAGCACCGTCATGGCGGTGGCCCAGACCCGGCGCGGCGCGCGCTCCAGCGTGGTGGCGCCGAGCGTGCCCGGCGCGCCGAAGAGCCCGGCCACCGCGGCCGCGGCCCGGACGATGGGCCCGGTCGCGGCGAAGGCGAGCAGCACCGCCGCGGTGAACGCGAGCGAGACCGCCGCCAGCGAGTACCGGCCAAGGTCGGTCGTCGCGACCACGACCGCGGCGATGACGAGCACGCCGCCGAGCACCCCGGCCGCGATCCGCAACCCGCGCGAGTCCGCCTCGCCCGCCCCGGCGTCGACCGGCAGCAGCGCCTCCACCGGGGCCACCCGGTAGACCTGCCGCGCCGCCACCGTCGCCGCGACCACCGCGGCCAGCACGCAGGCGGCGACGGCCAGCGGGATGGCGTACCAGGGGACCAGGTACTCGGTGCGGGCCTCGACCGACTCCAGGATGGCGGCGGGCAGCGCGCCGATCGCGCCGCGCCCGATGAGGGTGCCGAGCAGTGCGCCGAGTGCGCCGCCGAGCAACCCGATTACCGCGGCCTCGGCGAGCAGGTCGCGCACCATCGGCCCGCGCGCCGCCCCCATGGCGCGCAGCAGCGAGAGCGTGGGCCGACGCTGCGCCACCGCCATGCTCATGGCGTTGTAGATCAGGAAGGCGGAGACGATCAGCGCCGCCGCGGAGGACATGAGCATGGAGTAGCGCACGATCTGGATGGCGCCGCTCGCCTGCACGGTGCGCAGCTCCGGGTCGGCGACCACCGCGCGGCCGCCCGCCGCCGCGGTGAGCGCGGTGCGCACGGCGGCCGGGTCGGCGCCGGGTTCGAGCACCACCTGGATCGAGTCGAGTCGGTCCGGTCGGCCGGTGACCAGCTGGGCCAGGGGGAGCGGGGCGACGACCAGGTGTCCGCCGTTCAGTTTCGCGGCGGTGGCGTCGTCCAGCACGCCCGCGACGGTGACCTCGCCCGCCCCGAGCGCGAAGGTGTCGCCATCGGCGTGCCCGGTGGCGGCGCCGACCAGGACGCCGCGCGGCACCGTGAGCAGCTTCGCCGCCTGGCCCGCCAGCGGCGCCGTGAGCGCGCTGTCCAGCGCGCCGATGCTCGCGTCCGCGCCGATCAGCAGCGTGCGGTCCGCGCCGGTGCCGACCTGGGTGCGCAGCATCGGAACCGCGTGCGCCACACCGGGGGTGGCGGCGACCGCGGGCAGCAGCGACTGCTCGAAGCCGGCGTCGGTCACGCCGGTGACCTCCAGCTCGGCCGCGCCCGCCAGCCCCCTGGTCAGGGCGTCCACCGACCCGGTGACCGAGCCCGAGATGCTCAGCACCGCCACCAGCAGCGCCGCCGACACCGCCATCACGATGAGCGAGAGCGCCGTCCGCCCCCGATGCGCGAGCAGCTCCCCGATATTGAACAGCCGCAACCGATCCCACGCCGCGCTCACGCTGCGTCTCCGCGGCCGTCCGTGGCTACGCTCCGCTCCCGCCTCCGGGCCTGACGCACTCATGCCGGAAGCGCCCCCGCCCGCTCGTCCGAGCCGATCCGCCCGTCGCGCAGCGTGATCGCCCGGTCGCAGGCGGCCACCGCGCCCCGGTCGTGGGTCACCATGACGACCGCGTTCCCGTTTCCGGCGAGCTCGCCGAGCAGCTCCAGAATGCCCGCGCCGGTGCGCGAGTCGAGGTTGCCGGTCGGCTCGTCGGCGAGGATCAGCGGCGGCTCCATCATGAGCGCCCGCGCCACCGCGACCCGCTGCATCTGCCCGCCGGAGAGCTCGGCGGGGCGGTGCGCGGCCCGGTCGGCCAGCCCGACCCGGTCCAGCAGCTCCAGCGCCCGCGGCTTCGCCCGGCGCAACCCGGTGCCGTCCAGCAGCTTCGGGATGGCGACGTTCTCCCACGCGGTCAGCGTGGGCAGCAGGTTGAAGAACTGGAAGATGAACCCCACCTCGGTGCGGCGGAGCTCGGCCTGCCGCTCCTCGGTCAGCGCGCCGATCTCGGTGCCGCGGAACCGGATCGACCCGGTGTCGGGGCGGTCCAGCGCGCCGAGCAGGTGCAGCAGCGTGCTCTTGCCGGACCCGGACGGCCCGACGATCGCGGTGAACTCGCCTGCGTGCAGCCGGAGATCGATGCCGTCCAGCGCGCGCACCACCTGCTCGCCGACCCGGTAGTGCCTGCCGACTCCGCTCAGCTCCAGCATGGCCGGTTGCGTCATCGCGTACTCCCTCGCTCGGGGCGCTTCCCCCGCGTGTTGCCCGCTCGTCACTCGATCGAAGCAGCCGGGCGCCGGATGGGCGGGCGGATCGGCCGAGAAACTCCCCCTGATCGGTGCGGTGCCGCTCCACGGTACGGCGCGCGGCGCGCTCCCGTCGTCCTGCTCCGGGCGCCATCGCGGCTCCGCCCCCGGGTGGAGGCGCCGTGCGGCCCCGGAACGATGTGCCCGCCGCGGCCCGGCGGTAACCTGGGCGGATGGCGGAGTCCGGGCCGGTGCGGCGAAGCGCGGCGGTGCGCGGCGGGCTGCCCGCGCTGCGCGATCGGGCCGCCGCGACGATCCGGGCCAGGCTGGCCAACCCGCCGGTCGACTACCCGCCCTCGGTGATCCTGGCCGCCGACGCGGCCATGCTCTCCATCGCGGTCGCCGCCGGATTCCAGCGGCACGCGTACCTGCCGACGGTGCTGCCGGTGATCGCCGTCGGGTTGCTGCTCGGCTCGCTGGCGCTGTTCACCTTCACCGCCGTCGAGCCGACCCCGCTCACCCTCGGGCTGCCCGCGCTGGCCGCTACCGCGGTGCTGCTCGCGCAGCCGGTCGACGGTGATTTCGCGCCGTTCATCCTGGTGGTGGCGGTGGGTGAGATCGCAGCCTGCACGCAGCGGCGGGCGAGCGTGCCGAGCGCGCTGGTGGCGGTGGCGCTGCTGGCGGCCTTCGGCGCGGCGTCGGAGGGCGGGCTGCCCGGGCTGCCCATGTACTGCGTCGGCGTGCTGCTCGGCTGGATGTGCGGGGAGATGCTGCGCAACCAGCGCCGCTTCCTCTACCAGGAGCGGGCCTACCAGGCCATCCGCAGCGCGCAGGCGGCCGACGAGGAGCGCCGCCGGATCGCCAGGGAGGTGCACGACGTGATCGCGCACTCGCTGAGCATCACCCTGCTGCACCTGACCGCGGCGCGCCGCGCGCTGCAGACCGACGAGGACGTCGCCGAGGCGACCGAGGCGCTGGTCGACGCCGAGCGGCTGGGCAGGCAGGCGATGGCCGACATCCGGCGCACCGTCGGGCTGCTCGACGCCCGCCCCGCCTCTCCGGCCCCGGAGCCGGGGGTCGGCGAGATCGCGGACCTGGTCGGTGATTTCGTCCGCGCCGGGCTGCGGCTGAGCTTCCACGCCGAGGGCGACCTCGGCGCGGTCTCCGCGGCGGCCGGGCTCGGGCTGTACCGGATCGGGCAGGAATCGCTCGCCAACGTCGCCAAGCACGCGCCCGGCGCCACCGGGGAGGTGCGGCTCGCGGTCGGTGCCGCGCACGCCACGCTCACGGTGCGCAATTCGCTGCCGCCCGGCTGGACGGGCGAGCCCGCGGGAATGGGCGTCACCGGCATGCGCAGGCGGGCCGAGCTGCTCGGCGGCGAACTCGACGCGGGCGCAGCAGGCGGGTACTGGACGGTGCGGGTCACGGTGCCCCTGGCCGAGCAGCGCCCCGGCGGCTACTGCGCGGTGCGCGGGGCAGGGGAGGGCCGGTGACGCGCGGTCCTCGGTGTGCTCCGGGCGGGGACGGCGCCGACGGTGTGGACTACAGCCCGAAGCGGCCGGTGGCGGGGATGACACGGGAGGCGGCGGGGATGACGCGGCAGGCGGCGGGGATGACGGCGTTGGCTCCTGCGTGCTCCGGCCGGCGGCGGCGATGACGGCGGCCGGGCCGGACGAAACCGTCACCGTGCTCGTGGTGGACGACCAGGAGCTGGTGCGCGGCGGGCTGCGCCGCATCCTGCGCCGCCGGGACGGCTTCGCGGTCGCCGAGTGCGCCGACGGCGACGAGGTGCCCGCCGCGGTCGCCACCGCCCGCCCCGACGTGGTGCTGATGGACCTGCGGATGAAGCGGGTCGGCGGCATCGACGCCACCCGGGCGCTGCGGCACGACCCCGCCGCGCCCCCGGTGCTCGTGCTCACCACCTTCGACGACGACGAGCTGCTCTCCGGCGCGCTGCGCGCGGGCGCGGCGGGGTTCCTGCTCAAGGACTCGCCCGCCGAGGACCTGATCCGGGCGGTGCGCACGGTCGCCGCGGGCGGCGCCTGGCTCGACCCCGCGGTCACCGACCGGGTGCTGGCCGGGTACCGGCGGGTCCGGCCCGCGGTCGACCGCGGTGCCGGGCGGCTCGCCGAACTCACCGCCCGCGAGTACGAGGTGCTGCAGCTCATCGGGCGCGGCCTCGCCAACGGCGAGATCGCGCGGGCGCTCGGCATCAGCCAGGTCACGGTGAAAAGTCATGTGGGACACATCTTCGGCAAGCTCGCCCTGCGCGACCGGGCCGCCGCTATCGTCTTCGCGTTTGACCACGGGGTAGTTTCCCCAGGAGAATCCACAGGTTGACGCGCGGCGCGTCGAGAACCGGAAGGTGGCGGACGGACGGGGTGGAGGGCGACGGCGTGGCACACGGAACACGGACGGGCACCCGCTTCGGGCCGTACGAACTGCGGTCGGTGCTCGGCCGCGGCGGCATGGGCGAGGTGTACGAGGCGTTCGACACCGTCAAGAACCGCACGGTCGCGGTCAAGCTGCTCACCGAGGAGCTCGCGCGCGACCCGGTCTACCAGGTGCGCTTCCGTCGGGAGTCGCAGGCGGCGGCGCGGCTCGCCGACCCGCACGTGGTCCCGATCCACGACTGGGGCGTGATCGACGGGACGCTCTTCCTCGACATGCGGCTGATCGCGGGCATCGACCTGCGCGCCGTGCTGGCCGCCGACGGCGCGATGGCGCCGGAGCGCGCGGTCGGGATCGTCGAGCAGGTCGCCGCCGCGCTGGACGCCGCGCACGCCGCCGGGCTGGTGCACCGGGACGTCAAGCCCTCGGACATCCTGCTCACCGCCACCGACTTCGCCTACCTCACCGACTTCGGGATCGCCGACACCGAGGGCGACGCGGCCGTCACCGTCGTCGGGGTCGGGCCGGACTCCTACGCCTACACCGCGCCCGAGCGCTTCGACGCGGGCCCGGTCACCGCCGCCGCCGATATCTACGCGCTGACCTGCGTGCTCTACGAGTGCCTCACCGGGGCGCCGCCGTACCCGGCCGACACGCTGAACGTGCTGCTCCGCGCGCACCTCACCGAGCCGCCGCCGCGGCCGAGCCTGCGGCGCGCCGGGGTGCCCGCCGGGCTGGACGAGGTCGTCGCGCGCGGGCTGGCCAAGCAGCCGGGCGAGCGGTACGCGAGCGCGCTCGAGCTGGCCCGCGCCGCGCGCGCCGCCGTCGGCGGTGCCGCCGGGTCGGTGCGCCCCACCGTCGGGGCCGCGCACTCCTGGTTCGACCCCGGCGCCGCCGGGCCCGCGCAGTCGGAGCCCGTTGCGCCGTCGGGGGCAGGCGGTGGTTCCGCGCGCCCTGAGCCCGCGGCGCTGTCGGGGGTGGGCGGTGGGTCCGCGCGGCCCGAGCCCGCGGCGGCGTCGGAGGAGTTCGCCGCCTTCGGCGCGCCCGAGTCCGCCGTCTCCCGCGGCATCGGCGCGGGGAACCCGTTCGCGGCGTCCGCCGCGGGAACAGCGGGCCTCGGCGCCGCCGCGAGCCCCGCGCGAGCGCCCAGCGCGGGCGCTGCCGCGCCGCCGCCCGGCGCCGCGGCGGCTGCGGGTTCCGCCGCGTTCGCCGCGCAGCCGCCCGGCGTCGGCGCGGCACCCGGTTCCGGCGCCGCACCGCCCGGCGGTAACGGCGCGCCCGGCGCGCCGGATGAAGCCGTACAGACCCCCGCCGCGTTCCGCGGCACCGGCACCGGCCCCGAGCAGGCCCCGCCGAGCCATTCGAGCACCGGAGGACATCCGATCACCCCGCCCGGCCCATACCCCAACCCCGGTGGCCCCGGCCGCCCGCCGACCGGCGGCCACCCCATCCCGTCGCGGCGGCCCGCGGAGACCACCCCGCCGGACTCGAACGCCGGTCCGGCCGAGGCCGGGCCGGTCGTTCCGGCGGGCACCCCGGTGCCGAACCCGGCCACCGGCGCCACGCTGGTGGTCCGGGTGCCGGAGCACCTGCTCCCGGAGTCCGAGCGCAGACCGGACGCCACCGGCGAGCACAAGGTGGTGAAGCCGAGCGGCGCCACCGAGGTGCGCCTCGGCGAGGTGCAGTTCTCGCTCCCGCCGGACCCGGAGCCCGAGCCGGAGCCCGCACCGGGCAGCGGCCAGATGCGCGCCTTCCCCGACGCCCACCTGTACGCGGGCGGCCAGCAGTACCTGCCGCCGGAGCACTACCAGCCCCCGGACGCCACCGCGAACGAGACCACCCAGTACATCCCGCCGGTCCGCGACGCCGCACCGGAGACCACCCGCTACGGCGCCCCCGAGCAGCACCGGCAGCCCGGTGCCGCGCCGACCCCGGCCGCCGAGACCACCCGCTACATCCCGGAGCAGGCGTACTCCGCCGTGGAGCCCGCCGTCGACCCCGGCTACGACCGCGACAACCCGCGGACCGAGTACCTCGGCCCCGCCGGGTACGCCGAACCGGGGTACGACGACCGCTACGACCGCGGCTACGGCGAGCAGGGCTACCCGGACCAGGGGTACGACCGCGACCACGGCGACGACCCGTACGGCGCCTACGACCCGTACGGCCCGCAGGACCCCGACGGCTACGCCGACGACGGGTACTACGACGAGGAGCCGAAGCCGAGGTCGCGCGCCCGCGCGGCGCTCGGGCCGGTGCTCGCCACCGTCGTGGTGCTGCTCGCGCTCGCGGTCGTCGGCACCATCGGCTGGCAGCGCTTCGCGGGCGGCGACAGCTCGGCGCCGTCGGCGGCGGGCCCGAACGCCACCGCCGTCGCCCCGACCGCCGGGCTCACCGGCGCCGCCGCCCCCACCGGCCCGGCCACCACGACCAGGCCGGACCCGACAACGACCACCGCGCCGCGCAGCAGCACCACCACCGGGAGCAGCAGCACCACCTCGGCCTCGCGGACCTCGACCACCTCCGCGACCACCAGCGCGGGCGCGGTCAGCCTGCCCGCGGGCGCGTCGCCGTGCGACCAGGGCTCGGCGAGCACGCCGTACTCCCGCACCGCGACCGGGAGCGGTGCCACCAGCTGCGGCTTCGCCGAGGCGGTGCAGGAGGCGTACAGCGCGTCGGGCGGCGCTTCACAGTCGGTGGAGGCGGTCAGCCCGGTCACCGGCCGCAGCTACACCATGACCTGCACCCCGAACGGCACCGTGGTCACCTGCACCGGCGGCGACAACGCCGTGGTCTACGTGTACTGATCGGGCTTCACCCGATTCGTGCGAGGTGACGCGGTCGCCGCGCTCGTAACCTCGGCCGCGAGTGCGCCACCACGGCGCGCCCGCGGCCGAAGGGAGCCCCCGTGGTCTGGTCGATCCCGCGCGGGTTGATCGTCCTGCTCGCCGGTGCGGGCGGCGTCGTCGTGGTGGTCGGGATGCGGGCCTTCGCCGGTGTGCTCGCCCCGGTCTTCCTCGCGCTCATGCTGACCGTCGCGGTGCAGCCGGTGCAGGGCTGGGTGCGCGGGCGCGGCGGCCCCGCCTGGCTCGGGCTGCTCGCCGCGCTGGCCACCGTCGTCGGCGTGCTGGTGGCGCTGGTCGCGGCGCTGCTCTTCTCGGTGGCACAGCTCGGCTCGGTGCTGCCCGGCTACGCCGACGAGCTCGGCGCCCTGCTGGACGACGTCCGCGAGCTGCTGGCGAACGCGGGCATCTCCCAGGACCGGATCCACTCCGCGCTCAGCCAGATCGACGTGGGCAAGGTGGTCGCCGCGGTGGACGGCGTGCTCGGCGGGCTGCTCGGCCTGGTCTCGAACCTGGTCTTCGTGCTGGCGCTGCTGATGTTCATGGCCTTCGACGGGATGACCATCGGCCCGCGAATGGCGGTGGTCACCCGGCTGCGCCCCGACATCGCGGGCGCCTTCGCGACCTTCGTTGACGGCACCCGCTCCTACCTGGTGGTCTCCACCGTGTTCGGCTTCGTGGTCGCGGTGCTCGACGGCGCCGCGCTGTGGCTGCTCGGGGTGCCGCTGCCGCTGCTCTGGGCGCTGGTCTCGTTCCTCACCAACTACATCCCGAACATCGGCTTCGTCATCGGGGTGATCCCGCCCGCCGCGCTGGCGCTGCTGGAGGGCGGCCCCGGCCTCATGCTGTGGGTGATCGCGATCTACTGCGTGATCAACGTCGTGATCCAGTCGATCATCCAGCCCAAGTTCGTCGGCGACGCGGTCGGGCTGAGCGTGACGGTCACCTTCCTGTCGCTGGTGTTCTGGGGCTGGGTGCTCGGCGCGCTCGGCGCGCTGCTCGCCGTGCCGCTCACCCTGCTGGCCAAGGCGCTGCTGCTGGACATCGACCCCACCACCCGCTGGGTGGACGCGCTCATCAGCCACAGCGGGGCCGAGCCGGAATCACCCGAAACGGATGAGGCGCCCGCCCCGCCGCGGGCGGAAGGGTGAGGGTGCGTCCCACACACGGAAGGGGTCGAGGAATGACGCACACGACCGAAATCGAGAAAGACCATTCGCTGCGCCAGGGCCTCGCCGCGGGCACCTCCATCGGCGCCTCGATCCTGCTGCTCACCGTCGGCGCGCTCTCGCTGCTGGAGGGGATCTCGGCGGTGGCGGAGGACGAGCTCTTCGTCGTCGGCCCCGAGTACGTCTACGCCTTCGACGTCACCACCTGGGGCTGGATCCACATCGTGCTCGGCATCCTGCTCATCGTCGCCGGGCTCGGGCTGGTGACCGGGGCGGGCTGGGCCAGGGTGACGGCGATCATCATCGCCTCGGCCTCCATCATCGGCAACTTCCTCTGGCTGCCGTACTACCCGTGGTGGTCGGTCCTGATCATCGCGCTGAACGTGGTGGTGATCTGGGGCGTCGCGACCTGGCACCCGCTGCGCGACTGAGCGGCGGGCAGCGCGTGCTCGAGCGCCCGGCCGCCGCAAGATGCGGCGCGCCGGGCGCGGACACAGTACGTTGTGCGGAAGTTTCGCAACGAGAATGTGTCGAGGAATGTCTGCTGATCGATCCGGCCGCGTCCGCGCGGCCATCGGCTGCGCCGTGATTGCGGCGGCCGCCCTGCTCACCTCGTGCGCGACCGGTACGTACGTCTCCGGGACCGACGAGACCACCATCACCGAGGCCGCGGCCCGCACCGAGCAGCACGACCTGTCGTACGCGCTGCCGGGCACGCTGGCCGCGGACTTCGCCGAATTGCAGGCGAGCACCCGCGGCTCGATCGGGCTGGCCGCCATGCCGGTCGGCGGCACCGCGGCGCTGAGCTTCGGCTCATGGACCACCGGCCCCGCCTGGTCCACCATCAAGGTCCCGCTGGTCATGGCCGCGCAGCGCGCCGCGCCCGGCACCAACACCTACGCCGCCACCGCCGCGATCACCGAGTCCGACAACACCGCGGCCGACGCGCTCTGGCAGTCGCTCGGCGGCGGGCAGGAGGCGGCCGCCGCGGTCGAGGCGGTGCTGCGCGAGGGCGGCGACGTCACCACCAGGGTGCCGCCCACCCGCCCGCGCGCGGACCACTCCGCCTTCGGCCAGGCCGAGTGGAGCCTGGCGGGCCAGGTGGCCTTCGCCGCGAAGCTGCCCTGCCTGCCCGGCTCGGCGGGCGTGACCGCGCTGATGGCGGAGATCGTCCCCACGCACCGCTGGGGGATGGGCAGCATCGACGGCGCCGAGTTCAAGGGCGGCTGGGGCCCCGACCCGGACGGCGACTACCTGGTCCGGCAGTTCGGCCTGGTCGACGGCCCGGCCGGGCAGGTCGCGGTGGCCATCGCCGCGAAGCCGGAGTCCGGCACCTTCAACGACGGCATGCTCGCGCTGAACAAGATGGCGACGCTGGTCGCCGCGCACCTGGCCGAGCTGCCCAGCGGGAAGTGCAGGCGCTGAGCGTTACCCAGGGTTCACGGGGGCGGCCCCGCGGCGGATGCGGCTGCGGGGCAAGATGAACGCCATGCGCATCGGAGTCTTGACCGGAGGCGGGGACTGTCCGGGACTGAACGCCGTGATCCGAGCCGTCGTCCGCACCGCGAACGGCCGCTACGGGGACGCGGTGGTGGGCTTCCAGGACGGCTGGCGGGGCCTACTGGAGGACCGCAAGATCGTCATCCAGAACGACGACCGCACCGACCGGCTGCTCACCAAGGGCGGCACCATCCTCGGCACCGCCCGCACCAACCCCGACGTGCTGCTCGCCGGGCTCGGGCAGATCAAGCGGACCCTGGACGACAACGGCATCGAGGCACTGATCCCGATCGGCGGCGAGGGCACGCTGACCGCCGCCAGCTGGCTCGCCGACGAGGGCGTCCCGGTCGTCGGGGTGCCCAAGACCATCGACAACGACATCGACTGCACCGACGTCACCTTCGGCCACGACACCGCGCTCTCCATCGCCACCGAGGCCATCGACCGGCTGCACACCACCGCGGAATCGCACCAGCGCGTCATGCTGGTCGAGGTCATGGGCAGGCACGCGGGCTGGATCGCGATCAACGCGGGCATGGCGGCGGGGGCGCACCTCACCCTCGTCCCCGAGGAGCCGTTCGACGTGGCCGAGGTCTGCGCCATGATCAAGCGCCGCTTCCAGCGCGGCGACAAGCACTTCATCTGCGTGGTCGCCGAGGGCTCGCACCCGGCCGAGGACTCCGGCTTCGCGCTGCGCGAGGGCGGGATCGACGAGTTCGGGCACGAGCGCTTCACCGGCGTCGCGCAGCAGCTCGGCACCGAGATCGAGCGGCGCATCGGCAAGGAGGTGCGCACCACCGTGCTCGGCCACGTGCAGCGCGGCGGCAGCCCGACGCCGTACGACCGGGTGCTCGCCACCCGCTTCGGGCTGCACGCCGCCGAGGCGGTGCACGCGGGCAAGTTCGGCCAGATGGTGGCGCTGCACGGCACCGCCATCGACCTGGTGCCGCTGTCCGAGGCGACCAAGCAGCTCAAGCGGGTTCCGGCCGATCGCTACGGCGAGGCCGAGGCCTTCTTCGGCTGATCCGCGCAGGGGGCTTGGCGGACCGGGGGCTGCGCGCGGCCGCCGCTCCCGTTAGCCTGTCCGCCATGGTCGATCTGCGTGTGGACGAACTCCCGGAGGCGGCCGCGGCGGTGCTGCGCCGGCGGGCCAAGGCCGACGGACGCTCGCCGGAGCAGCACGTCCGCCAGGAGCTGCTGGCACTGGCGCGCCGCCGGGTCCCGATCGACGGCGTGGTCGCGTTCCGTGCCGAGCGCGGTGTGCCGGAGCCGAGCCTCGCCGAGCCGGACGCGGTGGCGCTGTGGAGCGAGCACGACCTGCCCACCGAGGCGGTCGCGGTCTTCGCCCGCCGGGCCGAGGCGGCCGGGCTGCCGCTCGGCGAGTACGTCCGGCAGGAACTGATCGGGGTAGTGAGCCGCGGCACCGTCGCCGATGCGCTGCTGGAGTTCGCCGAGGTGCAGGAGCGCAACCCCGAGCTGCGCATGGACATGGACGCCATCGCCGAGTCGATCGCCTACGCGCGCGGGCTGTAGCGCCCGCGTCGCCCCGGGCACGGGCCCGAGTTTTCGCGCGCCGACCCGGGTTCTCGCACGCTGCAGCGCGCTCCCGCGCGGACGACGCTCGCCTGAACCGCCCGCGAGCGGGTATGACTGGAGCATGCGTGATCGGCGGCTGCTCCCGGTGGTACTGCTCGCGATCCTCGCCCTGGTGGCCGGGTGTGCGAGCGAGCAGGCACCCGCCGACCCGGTGGCAGGCGAGTGGAACGGCTCGATCGAGGTGCCCGGGCAGCCGCTGCCCATCGGGGTCACCTTCGCCGACGGCGGCGGCACCATCGACATCCCGGTGCAGGGCATCGCCGACGCTCCGCTCGCCGACGTCGTCACCGACCCGGGGAACGTCGGCTTCACGCTCCAGGGCATCCCGGGCGACCCCGCGTTCACCGGCCGCTACGCCGACGACCGGATCACCGGCGACTTCACCCAGGCCGGGCAGAGCTTCCCGCTGACCCTGGCGCGCGGCGCGCTGCCACCGCCTGCCCGTCCGCAGGAACCGAAGCCGCCCTTCCCGTACCGCTCCGAGGAGGTCACCTTCCGCAGCGGCGACATCACCGTCGCGGGCACCCTCACGCTGCCCGATGGCGCGGGGCCGTTCCCGGCCGTGCAGCTCGTCACCGGCAGCGGGCCGCAGAACCGCGACGAGGAGCTCATGGGCCACAAGGTCTTCCTGCTCGTCGCCGACACCCTGACCCGCGCGGGGTACGCCGTGCTGCGCACCGACGACCGCGGCGTCGGCGGCACCGGCGGCGACCTGAACGCCGCCACCTACGACGTGCTCGCGGGTGACATCGCCGCGGGCACCGACTTCCTGCGCGGCCGCGCCGAGATCGACCGCGAGCGGATCGGGCTCTTCGGGCACAGCGAGGGCGGCTACCTCGCGCCGCTGGCGGCGTCGAAGCAGGGCGACCAGATCGATTTCCTGGTGCTGATGGCCGGGCCCGCGGTGCCGGGCCGGGATGTGCTGATCGAGCAGAACGGACTGCTGCTCACCGCGGCGGGCGCCACCCCGGAGGAGGCACGGGCGCAGCAGGAGTACGTGGCCGAGTGGTCGGCGCTGCTCGTCGCGGGCGACACCGCGGGCGCGCGGGCCGCCACCGAGCGGCACGAGGCGGCGCTGCCGCCGGAGCAGCGCAGCAGCCCGGCCGCGCTGGACGCACAGCAGGCGCCGGTCATGCGCTCCTTCCTCGCCTACGACCCGGCGCCCGCGCTGCGCGCCGTCCGGGTGCCGACGCTCGCGCTCTTCGGCGCGAAGGACCTGCAGGTCCCGCCCGCGCAGAGCGAGCAGCCCATGCGCGACCTGCTCGCGGGCGCCCCCGACCCCACCGTGCGCACCTTCCCCGGGCTGAACCACCTGCTGCAGCCCGCGAACACCGGCTCGCCGTCGGAGTACGCCACCATCGAGACCACCGTCGATCCGGCCGCGCTGACCTTCGTCACCGACTGGCTGACCACCCGGATTCCGCCGCGCTGAGCTTATTTAGACTGGGCGCATGAGCGCACCAACGGTCGATCTGCTGGACTACGCCGACGTCCTCGCCCGCTTCGAGCCCGTGCTCGGCATGGAGGTCCACGTCGAGTTGTCCACCGCGACCAAGATGTTCTGCGGCTGCCCCACCGACTTCGGCGCCGAGCCGAACACCCAGGTGTGCCCGGTGTGCCTCGGGCTGCCCGGCGCGCTGCCGGTGGTGAACCAGCGGGCGGTGGAGTCCGCCATTCGGATCGGGCTCGCGCTGAACTGCACGATCACCCCGTGGGGCCGGTTCGCCAGGAAGAACTACTTCTACCCGGACCAGCCGAAGAACTACCAGATCAGTCAGTACGACGAGCCGATCGCGCAGCACGGCCACCTGGACGTGCTGCTGGACGACGGCAGCACCTTCCGGATCGAGATCGAGCGCGCGCACATGGAGGAGGACACCGGCAAGTCGCTGCACGTCGGCGGCGCCACCGGGCGCATCCACGGCGCCAGCCACTCGCTGCTCGACTACAACCGGGCCGGGGTGCCGCTCATCGAGATCGTCACCAAGCCGATCACCGGGGCGGGGGAGCGCGCGCCCGAGGTGGCCCGCGCCTACGTCACCGCGCTGCGTGACCTGCTGAAGTCGCTGGACGTCTCTGATGTGCGGATGGACCAGGGCTCGCTGCGCTGCGACGCCAATGTCTCGCTCATGCCGATCGGCGCCGAGGTCTTCGGCACCCGCACCGAGACCAAGAACGTGAACTCGCTGCGCAGCGTCGAGGTCGCGGTGCGGTACGAGATGCGCAGGCAGGCCGCGGTGCTCACCGCGGGCGGCGAGATCGTGCAGGAGACCAGGCACTTCCTCGAGGCGGACGGGACGACCTCGCCCGGGCGCCGCAAGGAGACCGCCGAGGACTACCGCTACTTCCCGGAGCCGGACCTGGAGCCGGTCGCGCCGGACGCCGAGTGGGTCGAGCGGCTGCGCGGCACCATCCCGGAGTACCCGTGGCTGCGCCGGGCCCGCATCCAGTCCGACTGGGGGCTCTCCGACGAGGTCATGCGCGACCTGGTGAACGCGGGCGCGCTCGACCTCATCATCGCCACCGTGGACGCGGGCGCCCCGGTGAACGAGGCGCGCTCCTGGTGGGTCGCCTACCTCACCGAGAAGGCCAAGGAGCGCGCGGTCGCGCTCGACGAGCTGCCCATCACCCCGGCCCAGGTGGCCGCCGTGATCGGGCTGGTCGAGGCCAAGACGGTGAACAACAAGGTCGCCAAGCAGGTCGTCGACCTGGTCCTGGCCGGCGAGGGCGAGCCCGCCGCCATCGTCGAGGCCAAGGGGCTCGGCATGGTCAGCGACGAGAGCGCGCTGCAGGCCGAGGTGGACAGGGCGCTCGCCGCCAACCCCGACATCGCCGACAAGATCCGCTCCGGCAAGGTGCAGGCGGCGGGCAAGATCGTCGGCGACGTCATGAAGGCGACCCGCGGCCAGGCCGACGCCGCCCGCGTCCGCGAACTGGTCCTCGCCGCCTGCGCCTGAGACCGTGGGTCCGGGGCTTCAGCCCCCGGACCCCTGTTCCGGACGCTAGGCAGTGTTGCGAAGTGATGTGCGCAGGTCGCACGGGGTGGCCTGAAATCTGCTGACCGGCTACACGTCCCGGTGAGGTGATGTGGCGAGGT